>JACQEL010000813.1 GCA_016200595.1 Deltaproteobacteria bacterium | reverse complement strand
ATAACCGAATCCTGGTGGGCTTTCGGTATAGATCTTCCTTTCTCCGAAGAGGAGCGGTCAGAATCCCAGCACAATCCGCACGCGTTGCTCCAGTTCCTGCACGAGAGGAGTCGGCAGGGTGCCGAGCTCGCGCGTGAAAGATTCGTTCGCGACAGCGATGAGCTGGCCTATTAACACGTCGCTATCATGCTCAAGGCCAGCAACACCACGCTTGAGTCGTAACCGGAGTAACCCGGCGTTCTCGACGAGCTGAGTCGTAGTGGGGGCAACAATGGTCGAAGGGTATCCCGCCTGGGTCACCAAGTCAGACTGGAGCACGATGGCGGGCCGGATTTTGCCTGGCTTGGTTTTGCTGCGGGGGTTAAAATCTACCAGGTAAACATGCCCGCGCTGGATTTCCATCAGGGCGTCTCAGTCCTGACCAGCAACCCCTCCCGGGAAAAGGAGGCGGTTTTCTCTGCGGTCAGCCTGCGCACAGCGACGGACAGACTCTTGAATCTGCGTCCGCAGCTTTTCTTGCTCCAGTTTTTCCCTGAGCAGGCGGAGGGCTTCTCGGACGACTTGGGCTTTCGACGTCATTTTCAACTCTGGCATCAACGCCTGGATTTGTTCCTCGTCTTCTTTGGAGATTGCAATAGCACTCATGCGAATTCCTCACCATATTGATCGTTATGTTTCATATAACATTTATTATAATGTGGAGTAAGCCTGACAGGAGAGATATAGAGTGGGCACTGCCCACCTTGCTGATCTATTCTTTTTGAACTGTCGAACTTCAAGAGATTGGCACACCAGAAGTGTCACCCTGAACCCTTCGACGGAGCCTGTCCTGAGCGAAGCCTGTCCTGAGCGAAGTCGAAGGGTCGAAGGACTCAGGATAAACTCCGTGAAGGGTCTCGCCGTGAGATTCTTCGCTCCGCTCAGAATGACACTCCCGAGAGGTTAGGGGGTAAAGTGTACCACTGTCATGCATTCTGGTTTAGAAGGTCCCCACTGATGGATCTTGCGGCATGTCCATGACACTCTCGATGACGAAGTTCTGCAGGCTTTCCTCCCAGTGGACGAATGCAGCAGTTCCAGACGAGGGAAAGTCCGATATCTGGCATCCGCCTTTGGCTCCATGCACGAACTCCATTCCCCCCAGCGTGGTCACCGTAAACGTGGCACTGCCAAACTCTACACCATCAGCTAGAGCGTGAACCGTGTGTTGTCCATCCCCTAACAAGTTCCAGTTGAGTAGGAGCCCAAATCCATTATCAGTATCGCCGCACTCTTCGACGGTGTCCCCGCGGTCAGTGCCATAGGCAGCCGCGAGCGTGGCGACTTCGTCGATGACGATGTCGATGTGGCCAGCATTGCACACCCAGCCGGAAATCACGCCGATGCCACTCTGCCCGGAGTCTGGCTGAGGATTGTCTAAGACTCCTTTGGCCCACAGGGGCGGTGGTGAGGCAAAGTTCACAACCAGGGCGGTTATGGCGATGATCGCTTTGGGTACAGAGTGAAGGTGACACATAATTTCTTCCTTCCTGTTTGCATAACCTGTGATGACCACAAGGGGTTATGCTGCTTTCCGGTAATCCCGAGGGGTGGACGCTGTTTCAGTCTCCGTCCTAATCTGCTGAGCCAGATAATGGCGGGTCGCCATACCGATGATCAACCCTGCCGACAGCGCCAACAAAGCGAAAAGTCCGACGCCCAGCGGCCAGAGATCCTTCGTGAAGTCAGTGACTGTGGTCGCGAGTCCAGGCTGTAACATGAAGTCCCACATATCGTTGCCCTCCTTTCCAAGACAAGTATATCTCACCGACAGTTAATCCGTGTCTAAGCCTCGCCAAGGTCTGAGAGTTATTGCCGAGACCAGTCCGGCTGTGCACGATCCGTGACCAGCGCTCTGCAGACAAGCTCTCCGGTTTGGGGTCGTCTTGGTCGAGCTAAGACAGTACAAGCGCAACTGTCGTGCCGCGCCTGAGCGAGTGCGCGAAGAGGGCGGAGCCTAAGATAACCGCTGAACAATCAGCTACTTAGATTTTTCCCGAGCGAGAGGGTAGTACCTTGAAATGGTTGACTCTTCCGTCCGGTGTCCTCCCAGTTGGCAGAGGTGAGCCCGACCGTGGGCCTAACTTCCGACAGGAGCGTTGGCAGAGGTGAGCCCGACCGTGGGCCTAACTTCCGACAGGAGCAAGACTTTGTGATCATGTAAACGTTGTTGTCAGAATGTCAACTTTGTTGACGGTTGAGGAGAATGGTGTTAGGGCACATTTCAGACTTACTCTGACAACGAGGCCTGGACTATGCGCGTACTCAAACAGTCGGTTGCTGGTGGGGACAGCCAGCGAGACGAAGACTTCGTGGCGGTCCTGAGAATTTGTCAAAAGATGAACGCCGAGTGGAATCTGGCGGCGTTGTTGGATTTGATTGCGCGAGAAGCCGCCAAGTTGCTGACCGCAGATCGGGCGAGCATTTTTCTCCTGGATCGGGAGAAGGGAGAGCTGTGGTCGCACGTGGCACTGGACAGCCCGCCGATCCGCTTTGATGCCCGGCTGGGGATTGCCGGTGCTGCCGCCCTGACCGGGCAGATCATCAACGTCAAAGACGCCCATGAGGATCCGCGCTTTAATAAGGAAGTTGACGTGCACACGGGGTATCGCACACGGAGTATACTGACCGTACCCCTGCGCAATCATGAGGGAGAGGTCATTGGTGCGTTTCAGGCGCTGAATAAAAGGGAGGGAGTGTTCACTGCCAACGACGAAGAGATTGCCAAAGCGTTAGCGGCACACGCGGCCATCGCTATCGAAACGGCCCAGTTGATCGAGGAGTTGCGGCAGCATCGGGATCAACTGTTGCAAGAAAACACGCAACTCTGGCAGGAGGTGGAGAAGCGGTTTTCCACGCAAAGCATCCTCGGCACGAGTGCCAAGATGCAGCAGCTTGTGCGACTGATCGAACAACTGCGTGACAGCGCCGTCAATGTCTTAATTACCGGTGAGAGCGGGACCGGAAAGGAACTGGTGGCCAGGGCGATTCACTACAATAGCGCGCGCGCCCGGCGGCCATTGGTCGCGCTGAATTGCGCGGCACTGCCGGACAGCCTGGTGGAGAGTGAACTCTTTGGCATTGAGAAAGGGGTGGCGACGGGAGTGGAAAGACGGATGGGCAGGTTCGAGGCGGCTGATGGCGGCACTTTGTTTCTGGATGAAATAGGGGATCTGAGTCTTACGGCACAGGCCAAAATCCTGCGTGTGCTGCAAGAGAAAGTGCTCGAGCGGCTCGGCGGGAGGAGAATGATTCCGGTCGATGTGCGCATCTTAGCGGCCACGAATAAAGATCTGGAAGCAGAAATCAAGAAAGGCACCTTTCGTGAAGATCTCTACTTTCGCCTGAAAGTGATCCACATTCATATGCCGCCGCTGCGGGAGATCTGCGAGGATATCCCGCTCCTGGCAAACTCTCTCCTGGTGACGTGCTGCCGGGAGATGAAGAAAGAAACCAAGAAGCTCGCGCCGGGAGCGCTGCGGTGCCTGATGGCTTATCCCTGGCCAGGAAATGTGCGAGAGTTAGAGAACGAGCTGAAGCGGGCGGCAGTCTTGAGTGAGCACAAAGTGGTGACGGAGGAAGATTTCTCGGAAGCGGTCCGTAACGGGGGGAGCCAGGACGGGCTCGCGCACTTCCCGCCGGTGGGCTCACTCAAAGAGACCGTCGCGACCCTGGAGAAACGCCTGATCGCCGAAGCGTTGCGGGCACGACAGCAGAATCAACAGCAAACGGCGAAAATGTTGGGCTTGAGCCGCCAGGGGTTGATCAAAAAGATGAAGCGCTATGGGATCGAGGCAAGGACTGCTTAAAGTGTGTCTGCAAACTGCGGGTACCAAGTCATTGCGAGCGGCGCGAAGCAATCTTTGCGTGTAGGAGAGATTGCTTCGTCGCCGACGGCTCCTCGCAATGACACATGCCTTCGGTTTGCAGACACGCTCTTAGGCGTTTTTCCAATCAGTCTCCCTGCCCTCGGCGCAGTCGGAAGGTGGGCAATGCCCACCCTACAGGAGTCTCACTCCAACCCTGCCTGGCGGGCGGCGGCGAGGACACGCTCCAGCACGGCCGGATCTTTGTAGGGAAGCCGTTGCCTCAGTTTCGTGAGAGAGAAGTGCGGAGTTAAGCGGCGAAATTCTGCGCCTTCGCTTTGAGCCTCCTCCGTGCGGCCGAGCTCTACGTAAATGGTGCAGAGATATGCGTGGGGGGGCATAAAGTTAGGATTACGGATGAGCACTCGCTTCAGTGTCGTAATCGCCTCTTCGTAACGCCCCGCCAAGTAATAGGCATGGCCTAAGTCCCATACGTACCAGGTCGGATACTGCGGGTTCAGACGCATGCCTTTTTCTATCAGTTCAATGGCCTCTTCTGGTCTCCCAACCCAGTTCAGTACATCGCCGAGCGCTACGTAGCTGTCAGCACAATTGGGATCGAGGGTAATGGCTTGCTCGACCTCAGCGATCGCCTGCTCATACTCTTTCTTCCACAAATGGATGGTCCCCAAGAGTCGGTGACCATCAGACAGAGTGCGATCGAGCGCCAGAGCCCGCTGCGCCCAGTGAGCCGCGCCGACGAGGGTCTCGGCTTTTTGATTCCAGCCTAAAACCCAGTCTTCGAAGTAAGTCCAGCCGAGATAGGCGTGCGCGATGGCAAACTGGGGATCAAGCTGGATAGCTTTTGCGAACAGCTGCTGTGCCTGAGCATTGGCCTCCTCGGTGGTCAACGCATGGCACTCGAGCCCGCGTAAGTAGTAGTCATAAGCTTCCAAGTTTTCCGTCGGCGCGCGGCCTAAGCGTTGCTGCTCTCCCTCAGTCAGTTTGACTTCGAGGGCCGCGACAATTTTACGCGTCACTTCGTCTTGCACGGCAAAAATGTCTTGCAGCTCACGATCGTACCGCTCGGCCCATAAATGATAACCTGTCGTGCTATCGATCAATTGTGCGGTAATCCGCACCTGGCTGTTCGCCTTACGGATACTGCCTTCGAGGAGGTAGCGCACCCCAAGTTCTTGGCTGACCTGCTCAGGTTTGACCGCTCTGCCTTTGTACAGAAAGGCCGAGTTACGAGAGATCACAAAGAGGCCCGAAAGCTTGGAGAGGTCGGTGATGAGATCTTCGGTAATCCCGTCACTGAAATATTCTTGCTCTGGGTCGCTGCTGATATTGGTAAAAGGCAGCACCGCAATCGACGGCTTATCGGGTAAGGTGACGGTCTTGGCGTATCCGGCAGAAATCTCCGCGGCACGAGCTTGGAAGGGCAAGGACACCTCGCCCTGGGCGCTCGCCGCCTGGGAGTCTAGGTGAATACGATACACCGGCACCGGCTTGGCGATGTTCTTCACCGTTTGCGCCCCTAAATATTCGTACTGCAGCGCCAGCTTGGTCTCGACTTGGTCATGGACCGTACCCGAGATACAAATCCCGCTGGGCTCGGCCAAGCTTTCCAGCCGCGCCGCGATATTCACGCCGTCTCCGTAGATGCGGTCCCCTTCGACGATGACATCGCCAAGGTTAATGCCGATGCGGAACTCCATGCGACGGTCGGGCGGCAGGTCGGCATTGCGAGTTTTCAACTCTTGCTGAATCTCGGTCGCGCACTGCACGGCATCGACCACACTGACAAACTCGGCCAACAAGTTATCGCCAGGAGAATCGACTACTCGGCCGCGGTGGTGTTGGATCAGGGTAGCCATGACCGTCCGGTAGGTAGTAAGAGTGCGAATCGTGGCGACCTCGTCCGCGCCCATCAGACGGCTGTAGCCCTTCACATCCGCGCTGAGGATGGCGGCAAGCTTGCGTTCAATGTTTTGTGGTTCGGTACCAGGCACCTTTTCTTTTTACTCTCAACCAATGCTTGCCGGAAGGTGGGCGTTGCCCGCCTTCTCTAGTGGTCTATCGCACTGATTTTGCTGGATACTTGTCCCCTGTGTAGCCCGGATGCAATCCGGGATTTCTGGCCGCCGCGTCCTGGATTCCGCGGAGCCTGTCCTGAGCGCAGTCGAAGGGTCGACGGGCTTCATCCAGGCTCCCTTGCTCAGCCCTCAGTCCTCAGCACTCATTACTGTTATTTCCCTCGCTTCATCAATCCCGATTGGGTGAAAACCTCATCCGGCAGGCCGGCGTTAAAGGCAAGTTGTTGTCCCTGTTTAAGGGGCAGTTCTACGGTGGCGTGATTGCGTTTCTCGTCCACCGAGAGCGTGAAGTCGGGCTGAGCTACCGAGAGGTCACCCTGTTCGGTGCGGCCTACAGAGACAGAGTTGAGGATCACCCGCCAGAGCTGGCCTTCTTTGTCATAGGCTTCCTTGTAGTAACCGACGTACAACTCGCGGTCGATCCACAAGATCTGCCGGGTGTAGGCGTACTGCGCATCCTTGGCAGTGGCTTCGACTACCCACACCGGTCGGCTTACGAAACTATAATTGGTCGGCCACCAGGCCTTACCACCCCAGCCTGGGGTTGCCCACCCCATAAGCAGGAGGTCTTTAGGGTTCTCCAATAGATAGCCATGTCCGGTTGGATGGAGGAGTTTAGGATTAGGAAACGTGCAGGGCACCAGCGCATCCTGCATGCTGACCAGCTTCCACGTGAAATACTGCACTTTACCGGAGAAAAGATAGGGATCGTCATGAGACAGATCAGAGCCGAAGAGGCCATCGGAGCCATTAGCCGCAGTGAGTCGCCGTACCCGTTTGAGCGCGGGAATGAAAGCCCAGATCGAGTTCCATTGTTTGGGGTCGAGGTAGGTCCATTCTAAAGTCACCACGCCCACGACTTCGTACGGAGCTACGCCGGCAATGATCAGCTTGCGCAGTACCGCATCGGGGTTGGCAGTGGGACCAGAGAACCGCGAGCCATAGAAGCGGACCTGTCCCTGAAAATCGACGTACTTTTCCAGGGCGGTTGGTGTGTTCCAGTGCAGGTTACTGAAGCGATCCGCATCATCTGGCTGCATGAGGGTATAGGTGAAATTGTACATCACCTTGGTGGCGGCTTGAGGATCTTTGGGGTCGACCTGGGGGAAAGGATACCCATAGAGAAAGACTGGGTAGGCTTGGGTGATATTGTCGGTTAACGCCTCGGTCGCGTTCACCGAAAACTTCCCCGCATTCGTTTCCGAGGCCGCGGTAAATTTGCTTCCCCAACTCATCGCGTTGGGGGAGGCAATAATCTTCACTTGGTAGCCTCCGTCCGCGAAGCGGCGGAGGATGGAATCGGGCAGCAGCCCTTTTGCCGCTTGCCAGTTGTCCTTATCGAGGGAATCTCCCGGCTTGAGTTGGGCTCGGGCGGTGGGGCCGTTGAGGAGACAGCAAAGAAACACACTGGTCAGGCCAAGCGTGGTCAGGCGGTATGTCATAAGTACGATCCTTGTGGGTTGGTAAGGTGTTGTCCCGCGTACGATAGCTATACCATAAATTTGTCGCCTGCAATCACAAACTGGCATCTCACCTCTTTCCCTTCCGCCCTATCCTGATAATATGCCGCTCC
>JACQEL010000796.1 GCA_016200595.1 Deltaproteobacteria bacterium | reverse complement strand
TGGTCAATCTCGACGTTCTTTTGGCGGCAGAGCTTATCAATCGCCAGGAGAAAAGTGAGGAAGCGGCTATCCCACTCCGCCACGCCTGCAGTATCGAACACGAGCCGCTGGACCCGTAGCTCTCCCTCAAGCTGTTGTTGTATTTCCGTGATCGGAGGCAGAACAGCCTGTATGGTCCAGTTGCCAGTCACCTGGACACAGAGGGTGTCTGGCAGCGGACGCGTCACCTGCAGTGTGCAAGCTCTCGGTAGTGTTTCGGTTGCAGTACTCACCGAACCTTCACCTTTGATCCGTCTTCCTGACAAGAAGGAAATAAACCCGCTCGCATAGATGATGACTGTGTTTCTCTCCCCAGCGTGTTCGGCAAGTAAATTACACCGAACAACCGTTCAGGTCCACGGACACTCGGTTCAGATCCAGTTCAGGGTGGTTCAATTTCACAAAAATGAACTCTCTTGCACAAAAATCTGATCCGTAATCTGAACCTCCGAGGGATGTACTTGAACCGAAGCACCAGGTACCTTAGCGGACAATCAAGAAAACCGCGGAGCCATTGAGAGATGTTTACGTTGAGACAGTATCTGGGATTGATCACGGCAGTCGTTGTTATTTTGTCAGCCCTTGTCACTTCGGCGCAGCCCCGGGGGCGCGGGCAGCCGTTGATCGTCCGTTTTACCGGCACGTTTCAGCCGTTTGACCAGAAAGCGGCGGGCAACCTGAATACCCTCACCCTGTCCTATCAAAAGCGTCAATGGCTTTTCCACGTCGACCGCGTCAACGTGCTCAACGGCCGCGATCCCGGCACCCTGCTGCTAAAAAATATCGTTCCTCCCCGTCTGTCCTTGTCTGGCCCCGCTCAGCTCTTGGAGCCACTGGGAACTCCTGAAAGTCCAGGGAAACAGTTTACCCTTGAAGGCATGCTGTATCTCAGAAACCGGCGTTTCAATGTGACAACCGTGAAGGAAGAAACAAGTGCAGACCATTGAGAAAGAAGGTAGGCCGGAATAAGCGGAGCGTTTCCGGCAGAGACGAGCACGCCGGGAACGGCTTATCCCGGCCTACGACTGGGAAAACGGTATGGCTCCTCACGCAAATGAAAACCGCAGGCGAGATTCTTCGTCAAGAAGCGTGTTTCATGGCTGAGCCCCCCGGCCGCGCACGCTGGTTCTGGTATCTGCCCAGTGTGCTGCTGCTTATCGTCGCTGGTAACCAACTACGGCTTGTGGCCACGGCCTCTCTCAGCCCGTGGTGGGGCGGCGGGTTTGGTATGTTCTCCACCACTGATGCCTGGGCGACGCGCCACCTTCACATCTTTGCGCTTCGACCCGGCGTCCGCCGAGAACTCGACATTCCGCCGGCTCTGAGGAAGAAAGTCGAACAGGTCCTCGTCTTGCCCTCGGACGCGCAGCTTCGCACCCTTGCCTACGAATTTGCCGATACGCCAACGCCTGACGCGGGACCACTCGAAGCGATCGAACTCCAGGTCTGGGCCACGCACTTTGATCCCGAGACCCTGACGCCATCCAGCACTCCGATTCGCTTTCTTACTGTGCGCATGGGTGAGCCCTGACACAGAATGGAATGACAGCCACTGCAGAATGAACGCCGTTAACCTGGCTCTGCGCTTAACGCTCCTTGAGATCCTCCTGCGGCCGATCGGGAACTGGTTCTTGCAACCGATCTTTCTCGGCATTGCCGCTCTCGGTGTCGCACTGCCTAGGCAAATCCGGTGGCTGCCGCTGTGGATTGCGCTGTTCGTCTTGGCTGCCCTCCGCGTGCTCCTCAACTGGCCGATGGCGGACAATCACGCCTATCTGCTTTGCTATTGGTGTCTGGCAGTTTCTCTCGCCCTTGTTTCCCGAGATCCTCCTCTCTGTCTGGCTCTCAACGGCCGGCTCCTGATCGGCTGGGCGTTTGCTTTTGCCACCCTGTGGAAAGTCCTCTCCCCTGATTATCTCGACGGTCGCTTCTTTCGCGTCACGCTGCTTACGGATCAGCGCCTGGCCGGGTTCGTACAACTCGTTGGCGGACTGACACCAGACGTCTTAGAGTCACTCCGTGAAGTTCTCACTCAGCACGTTGACGGCCAAGCCTTCACGGTCCTGACTACTCCTGCAGAACCCACGCGGTTCTTGTGGTTGGCGCACGGCATGACCTGGTGGACCGTTATCCTTGAAGGAGCGATCGCGGTCGCCTTTTTGTGGTTCGTTAACCAGGGAATATCCAAGGTCCGAGACGTCTTACTCATCACCTTCTGTGTGACGACTTATGCCGTGACTCCTGTAGAAGGCTTCGGGTGGCTGCTCATCGCCATGGGCGTTGCACAATGTGATCCTGCGCGACGCAAGACGCGACTGGGCTATCTGGCTGTGTTTGGCCTCATTCTTTTTTACCGTGAAGTGCCCTGGGTCGAGTGGCTGTCGACGCGCTCTCTCGAGGTAACCAGTCCCCCTTGGTAAATGCCGCTGAAAACCGCTATAGGTTCATGCACCCATGGGTGTCACCTTCATTACCGGAGCGTCTTCTGGTATGGGCCGGAGCTTAGCGAAGCACCTCGCCTTGCAGGGGGAAGCCATTGCTGCCGTGGCGCGACGGAAACCACTGCTCGACACGTTGGTCGAGGAAATCGCGCGAGAGAAAGGACGGGCAGTCGCCCTCGAGTGTGATGTCACTGAGCAAGCCTGTGTCTTTGCCACGGTGACGGAAGCCGAGCGCCGGCTTGGCTCTATCGACCGACTCGTTGCTTGTGCCGGTGGAGGGGAGTCCACGTTCGTGGAGACTTTTACCGCGGCGCAAATCAGCCGGGTCTTTGCCTTGAATGTGGGCGGTACGGCGAATTGCATCGAAGCGCTTTTGCCTGGCATGTTGCAGCGCGGCACCGGACACCTCGTCGCGGTCAGTAGTATAGCTGCGTACGGGGGCTTGCCAGGAGCAGCGGCCTATTCCGCAGCAAAGGCGGCAGTGTCTAACATGATGGAAAGTCTACGTATCGACCTGCGCCCGCGCGGGATTGCGGTGACCCTCATCTGTCCCGGTTTCGTTCGCACTCGCCCGTCGGCAAAGAAGAAACGGAAACCCTTCCAGTTGGAGGTTGAGAAGGCCACGCGCCTGATGTGTCGCGCGATCATGGCACGCAAACGCTACTATGCTTTTCCTGCTCCTCTGGTCTTGGCTGCTGCGGTTGGGCGAGTCGTGCCGGCGTCACTTTACGACTGGCTCTTAGCTGGCCAAGGTCCGCGGTTGAAACCGGTCACCTAGAGGTCTGAGGCCTAGTATGCTACCGTCGCCAGACGCGCGGGCAACGCAGGAGGAGCGAGAAGTGACAATGCAGGGGACCGATGCAAAAGTGACGTTCCACTCTCATCGCCGGAAATATCTCAGGCGGTATGGGAAACGTTTCTTGCGGGCCATTGATCGTTATTTTGCCCGACAGTCGCTGGTCCCTAATGACCCCGTGCTCAGCACGGCGCTCTTCCCTTGGATGACTGAGATCGGGAACAACTGGCAGGGGATTCGCGCAGAGCTTGAAGCAATTTTACAGCACCGCGACCAGTTGCCGGTCTTTCAAGACATTTCCCCCGACCAGTATGGTATCTCACCTGATGATAAATGGCGGATATTTGCCTTCTACGGTTTCGGCCATCGCTCAGAGCATAATTGTCGGCTGTGCCCACAGACGGCTCGCTTGTTGG
>JACQEL010000795.1 GCA_016200595.1 Deltaproteobacteria bacterium | reverse complement strand
GGCGACGTGCTGCCAAACGGCTTGAAAGCAACGAGTTGCATGACCCAGGCCGTGCCCTTTTGCGTAGCCTGGGCACTGTAGGCGCCCGCTGTGGCGGCGATCTGGTCCGCGGTCCTGTTGCCGTACTTGTTAGAGCGGGGCCGATAGCCGTGGGTGACGAATTTGATGGCTTTGCCGTTGGATTCGGCGCCCATAAACAACAGCTCATTCATGCCCGTAGTCGTCAGGACACCGCTGTCCATCGCAGACGAAGCGCCTGAAGCTGCGACCGCCGCGTCCAGCGGCGCGGTCCGCTCGATCCCCGCATACTCGTAAACGTACAGGACCCCCCGAGAGGTGATTGCGGTCGCGAAATGCGCCGTGACGGTGTTGGTCCCACCGGAGATGTTACTGGCGTAGAAAATCTGAACACTGGACGGGTCACTACTGGCTTGGGTTGGGCCAATAGCACTAACGTAAGTGTTGCCTCTGCTGTCAGTCAGAGAAACCGCACCACTGTTGTCCCACACAACGTAGGCAACGATCAGATTACCGGCTGTGTTCGGCTTGGTGAATGTCACGCTCACGCTGCCGCCTGCTGTGACCCGGATTAATTTTTTCTGCACAAATACCGGTGGTGAAGCAGCATACGCCAGGTACGGAAGCGGCAGCAAACCTAAGGCCGTCAGACCCACAGCCAACAGGAAGCCAATGATCCTAGACCGTTTGAATAGTGTGTTGTTCATAGTTTCGCGTCCGTTCGGTCATCCTCTCCTGTGAATCTGACCACAAAGGAAGCACCACTTGCCGAAAGCACCTGAGACTGTAACATTCTTACCGGCTGACCTGCGATCAGTTAGAAATGCTGAACGCTGAACGCGGAATGATGAACGGAAAACTAGGCGAAGCCTCTATTCATCATGCAGTGTTCTACGCTTCTTGTTATGCTGACAACTGACAACTTTCCTCACTGACAACTGCAGCCATGCGACCTGCCTTGATCCTCCACGGTGGAGCTGGATCACCTGCCGCGGATTTGACTGCTGCACGTGAACAGGGCCTCCGCCGCGCATTTGCCGCCGCCTGGACAATCCTTCAGCAAAATGGTTCTGCGCTAGCCGCAGTTATTCGTGCAACCGTCGAACTAGAGAACGATTCTGTCTTCAATGCCGGTGTCGGCTCTTGCCTCAACCAAGAAGGGAACATTGAAGTCGATGCTTCCCTGATGGAAGGTTCAACGTTTCGTGCTGGTGCAGTGGGTGCGGTTCGTAACCTCCGTAATCCTATTCTCCTGGCGCAAGCCGTCCTGGACGCGGGGCGGCACGTATTTCTGGTCGGTGAGGGGGCAGAACGGTTTGCCCGCTTGCAGGGGTTTCCCAGCGCAACTCGTCCGGAACTGGTCACCGAGCGGCAACTGCGGCGTTGGCAATCAGCGCAAACCACCGGCGAGCCGGGGACGGTCGGTGCCGTGGCTATGGACACAGGTGGTCATCTGGCTGCGGCAACATCCACCGGCGGGATCTTCAACAAGCAGCCAGGTCGGGTGGGTGACTCCGCGGTGATCGGCGCCGGTACCTATGCTGATGACACTCTGGGCGCGGGGTCTGCCACGGGCGATGGCGAAGCGATCATCCGCGCGACTCTCACCAGGACTGCAATCGAACTGCTGCGGGATGGCAAAGATCCAACGCAAGCCGCGCGAATCGCCGTCGATTTTTTGCACAAACGGACCAATGGTGAGGGGGGACTGATTCTGCTTGATGCATTGGGACGAGTGGGATATGCGTATAACACGCCAGCGATGAGCGTGGCGTTTCTGGCGGGCGATAGGGTGGTGATACGGGAGTGATCCCTCTTTTCCCCCTCAGCAGCAGACAAGAAAGACCAAGATTATGAACTTTTTGTGATATTATCTCTCCAGCTGCAGTACTTACCAGAGTTCTGCTCGGTAATATTTTCCTCCGTTTTTGGCAATCACATTATCTAATGATGAACATTCGTTGAATTCACGATTACTTATCTTTTGTTGCGTGCGTCTCCTCAGTAGGATGGCCTCAAGAGAAAAGGCGAAAGGGAGAACATCCCTAGGAACGGACCCGCACAGGTCATACTGATTGAAAATTTCACACTATCGCCCCCACGGGGTCTATAGTGATAGGAGGTACGCGCGATGGTATTGCAACTCCCTCTTCTTGCAGCGGTCCCGAGTGGCGTGCTGGACATGACTGCGGACTTTACGCCTCTGCTTGTTAGTCTGTGGATGGTCGTGGGCTTGGGTGTGTTGAGCCTGGCCCTTGCTATCGGGCTCCATGACACCGAGGAAGCCGCCCGCACCGCTAGGCAGGTAGCCGAGCCCGAGGCCTCATTCCGCAGAGCGGCCTAGTACTCAGGCCATATGATTTTGCTGGGTTCATGACCGTCATGCCCGCGCAGGCGGGCATCCAGGGATCTTAAGTACCAGCCTGCGGTTAAACTGCCTGGATTCCCGCTTTCGCGGGAATGACGCCGCCACCATCTATCCCTCAAAACCCCCCTGACGGACTACTAGATGCCTACTCTTCCCTTCACAGTTGACCGTCGAGTTCTCCCTAGCCAGGCGGTATAATCAGGCCCGCAGGTTTTCCTCCTTAATCCTGCGGGCCTCTTTTTTGACAGACGGACCTCTCTGACTGCCGACTCTGGCATTCTGCTCTAGAGTATGAAACTAATAAGCGCCGGTTCACTTACTCATCTTTGCGAAGGAGGGTCCGCTATGGCGAAAACCAATGGGAACGATCTGGTAGTCAAAGCACTCAAAGACGAAGGCGTCGATACCGTCTTCTATCTCACCGGGGGACCGATGGTCGATGTGGCCTCGCGCTGCATCGAGATCGGCTTTCGCTCCGTGGACGTGCGCCACGAACAAGCCGCGGCCATGGCC
>JACQEL010000794.1 GCA_016200595.1 Deltaproteobacteria bacterium | reverse complement strand
TTTAAGGTCACCTACTAACTGCTGATAGCGTGCTCTACAGGCCGCACAGTCCTCCAGGTGTGTCTCTTCTGCACTTGTTCCTTCCCCTTCGTGCATGGACCAGAGCACCTCGTCTGGTAAATGTCGCTTCATCGCTGACCTCCTAAAGCTTTGCGTAGATGGCGGACCGCCCGAAAAAGATGCTGTTTCACACTGCCAGGAGTGATTCCGAGCATCTGCGCCACTTCCTCTACTGACCATTCTTCGACATAGCGCAAGGCAAACACCTCTTGCTGGCGAACGGAGAGGCCACGAAACAGACGCCAGATGTGTTCACGGTCCTCACGGCTCACGGTTTGCTCTTCTGGGGTTGGCTCAGGACTCAGCAAAGGCACCTCCTCGACCGCCACCGGCTTCGCTCGCCGCCATTTCCACCAGCTTGAGCGCTGCCGGTCGCGACAGGTGTTGAGCGCAACTCGGGTGAGCCACGCTCGCCAAGCAACTGCGCGTCCGTCCGCCGGACTGGCCCGGAGAAGCTTGAGAAAGACTTCCTGCGCGGCGTCCTCGGCTTCGTGGGAGTCGTTCAGCCAGAGACGACAAAGCTGGACGATTCGTGCCTGATGCGCACGGTACAGCTCTGCATACAGATTCGGCTTCTCCGGCTTGGTCTCGAAATCTCCCACTTGCTTCTTCCCTGCTCTCCGGTCCTCCAGGGTTCTATGTATAGACCCACACCAAGGACTGCTACACAGTCGGGCGAAAGTTATGATCTATGAACGAATGAGTCTTCATTTTGGTTGACACCTGGAAGGAAAAAAAGCGACCTGGGACCTGCCGTAGCCGAGGAGAGAGAACCAAGACAGCTCCCCTACTCAGCAATAATAAAGAAGGCAGCTGAGCTTATCGGATGCACAGGCAACGAGACCGATAGCAATTTTCAGTTGCCTGCGTCCTCCTCTGTAGGGGCGATCCTTGTGATCGCCCAAGGGGGGCGCAGGGCAGGGCGAATACAAGATTCGCCCCTACACCCGATTGCGGGTCTCATCCGAGTGAAATTTGCTATAGGAGCTAAGGTCCAGGCTCGGCATGGGGAATGGCACGCAGGTATTCGTAGATGGAGCTGAGGTCACGGTCAGTCAGCTTGCGGAAGATCGGCCAGGGCATGACCTGTAGGATATGACCGTCATGAGGATCATGACCGGTGCGCATGAGTTGAATAAACTCGGCGCGCGTCAAACCGGCTGGTTTCCCCTCGCTGTCAGGTGTGATGTTAGGAGAAACAAGGGTAGGGCCAAAATGTCGTCCTCCAGCCAGGTAATGCGCGGTATTGATGAGTTCTTCCTCACCCTGGAACGGGTCGTATCCTGGCGCATAGGATGGATTAGTGTGGCAATCATTACAACCGCTTGCGGCGTTCACGAGGTAGCTTCCTTGGAAGACCAGAGAATGACTTTTGCCTTTGAGGTTCAGTGGGACGGGAGCGATAATGCGGCCTATTTTGTCTTTTTCTCCAGCGGTAGCCGGCTGCACTAGGCTCGCAAGCATCGTTACAGTCACAAGTCCGACGAGGACAAACGCGCGGAAATTAAACATACGTATGCTCATGAAGATGGCTCCTTTCGGCACCAGGCGAGGTACTCCCTGCAAGACCGTTCTTCCCTATTCCTCACGCTGCCAACGTGGGGGATCTCGTTGGCGCGACCTTGGAGATAGACTGTGTCCGTCAGGCAATGACATACCCGCCGTTCGGGCTCATGACTTGTCCAACGACGAAGTTCGATTCTTCTGAGGCGAGATAGATTGCCAGATTGGCGATGTCCTGTGGTGAGCCGAACCGGCCGGCTGGTGTGGCCAGGGAGATCGCCTTGCGTACGGCGTCAGTGATCGCTTGAGTCATCGGTGTATCGATGTACCCGGGGGCGATAGCGTTGACATTGACCCCGCTCACGATCGCTTCGCGCGCCACCGCGCGGGTAAAGCCCATGATCCCGGCTTTGGCGGCGCTGTAATGGGGTGCGCCCGCACAGCCGGTCATGCCGCAGATCGAAGCGAGGTTAATAATCTTGCCCGAACCCTGCCTTTCCATGATCCTGAGCGCTTCACGGGTGCAGTAAAAGGTCCCATTGAGGTGGATGCCAAGCATGCGGTCCCACTCTTCGTCAGTCAGATTCTGCGTGGCTGCGAGCGCGGTTTTGATCTTGCCGTCTTTCGCGAGTTCGGCTTGTTGCTTTTCCAGCACTTTGTTGAACCGGGCACGGGTTTGGGCATTATCAAGACCGATGCCCGCATTATTCACCAGGATGTCCAGGGTCGAGCATTTTTTATGAATCCGATCGAACATGGCGACGACCTGACGGCTGCGAGAGACATCCGCTTTTACCGCCAGCCCTTGCTTCTGCTGGCCGCACTCCTCCAGAACTTTCTGGGCCGTTTCGGTCGTCAAGTCGTTACAGATAATCGTTGCTCCTTCCTTGGCAAAACTCAGGCAGATCGCCCGGCCTATCCCGGACGCGCCGCCGGTGACTAACGCGACTTTTCCATCCAACCGTCCCATACGTACGCTCCTTTCGCACTGAGCTGTCAGCGATCAGCGATCAGCAG
>JACQEL010000793.1 GCA_016200595.1 Deltaproteobacteria bacterium | reverse complement strand
TAGCGAAGATAGGATATGCCTGAAGGTACCCCATCTCGATCAATTCCGTTCTGGGTGTCCATTTGGCTAGTTCGGCACGGATCGGTGCGGTATCGATCACCCGCGAGAAGCCTGGCAGCCAATTGTCATGATGGCTCAGCACCACGCGTCGTGGACGGAGTATGTCAGCTTGCCGCGCCACGAATTGCGCTAAGGACCCTTGGATCGGTTCGCCATCGATGTTTCCGCGCCCGGCTGCTGCCAGAATAGCGACGTCCGGCCGCAGATTGTGTAAAATTCCACTCCAGTGACCAGACGTGTCTTGAAACAGAAGTGAGCCTTCGGGCGTATCGAACAGATAGAGGAGAGCGCCGCCATCGCCGAGCGCGCCTTGGGCTGAGGCTTTCAGGTGCGCGACGACTTCGTCTCCCGCCGAACCCAAATAGTTCCACAGTTCTTGTATCCGTGCTTGTTGTTCTTGATAGGTCACGCCGAGGTCGCCGAGACACACCACGTCAGCCGCCGGCATCTGGTGATGTGACCAGACACAGGAATGCTGACTGGGGAAAACATCCACTATCACGTCATGCGATAAGCGGACTTTCTCTCCGCCGGCAACCGGCATCAATTGCGCGCGTGGGACGCCTTGGGCTTCCATAACCCGCACGGTCTCATACGAACCAATCACGGTCGCCCCCGTCTTGCGCGCGATGCGTTCTGCGCCATACAGGTGATCGAAGTGCGAGTGACCAACCACGATCCAATCGGCCCGATCGATTTCAGCAACGCTAATCCCGACGGGTACAGCGCTGGGTACCCGATCGATGTACGCACCGAGGAAGATAACCAGGTTGTTGATAGTGAGTCTAAACGTTGCGCATCCCAGCCAATCCAACGTGACTGTCATAAGATTCCTTCATCTCTTTTCGTGGCCTCATTCCGCCATAGCTCGGGGTAGTGACCTGTGTCCGCCAAAGGCGAGCACCTGCAGGCAAGTGGCAGAGCTGGCTACCGTGAACACAGCTGAGCCGACACGTGTTGCTCAGCGCTTCAGTTTTTCTAAGAAGAGTTTTCGCAATTTTATCACTTTGGGTACGATCACGTACTGACAATACGGCTGAAACATGTTCCGCTGAAAGTAATCTTGGTGGTAGTCCTCGGCTGGATAAAAAATCTCCGCCGGGGTAATTTCCGTCACAATCGGAGAATCCCAGGTACGGTCGGCGGTGAGTTCTCTGATGACTTCTTCCGCAATCTCTTTCTGTTCCTGGGTGTGGTAGAAAATCACCGAACGGTATTGCGTGCCGACGTCCGCACCTTGACGATTTAACGTCGTGGGGTCATGGATGGTAAAGAACACCTGGACGATGTCTCTGAAGGAGACGTCTTGGGGATCAAAGGTGAGTTGGACAACCTCGGCATGACCGGTGGTGCCCTCGCACACCTCATAGTACGAAGGGTTCGGGTCAGTGCCGCCCGAATATCCGGATACCACCTGTTCCACGCCTTTCAGTTCGAGGTAGACGGCTTCCAGACACCAGAAGCAGCCGCCGCCGAGCGTCGCAAGTTCTTTCCTGGGTTGTGGGTGTAACTGACTCTGTTCACTACTCATACGCGTTGTTCTCCCCCCTGGTCCTCTACTGATCAATTAACACTGAAGAAGATTTTTTGCCTACTATTCTTAGGAGCACAGAATGGACGGAAGTGCAACCATGTTGTCCGGCAGGGAGAGAGAATTAGCGCATCTCCACTGTCCGCGGACGGCAAGAGTTGTTATAAATCTTCCGCCCGTTCTGGTCGGCAAGGCTATCCTATGTCTCGATTACGTCCGGTTTTTCTTTTCCTAATGATAGTACTGCTCATACTCGGTCTCAATCAGACACGGGCCGAAGAGCAGAATCAGCCGCGCGGCCAACCAGGAGCCTTCGACTACTATCTGCTCAGCCTCTCGTGGTCCCCGGAATACTGCGCGGGCCCTACAGGAGAGAATGACCAGCGACAATGCGGTGAGGGACGGCGGTATGGATTCGTCGTGCACGGGCTCTGGCCGGAATACGAAAAAGGCTATCCACAGTTCTGCGAACCCGACTCGCGAGTGAGTACGCCCCTCGTTCACACTATGCTCCCCATCATGCCGAGCGAAGAACTGATTCGACATGAGTGGCAGAAGCATGGGACCTGTAGTGGTCTGGCGGCTGAGCAGTACTTTGACAAGACGCAGCAGGCGTTTGCACGCATTATCATTCCTGCCCGGTACAAAACTCTCACCTCCGCAATGACCATCAAATCGCGACGGCTGAAACAGGACTTAGCGTCTGTCAACCCGCGATTTACCGAAGAGAGCTTTGCTGTTCTTTGTCGAGATCGTTTCTTTAGCGAAGTACGTATATGCCTGGATAAGAACCTGGAACCACGCGCGTGCAGTGCGGAAGTGAAAGACGCTTGTCCCTCCGAAAAAATCATCCTCCGGCCAGTACGGTAAAGGCAAAATCACTCACTTACCGTTTGGTGGCCACCGCTTTAGTGCTCTGTCTACCTTACCGCGGTCTTTGCTCGCGTGAGTCCTTTTCTGGGAGCGCGGGCGTCCCGCCCGCTGTAAAGAGCGACCAAGATGGTCGCGCTCCCAGGAGGCATCCAACTGCAAATTGCTCTAGGCGCTTATAACCCTGCTGCCACCTCACGGTGAATGCGTAAGAGTTCTGGGATCGTTTCGGGCGGACGACGGCCAAAGCCGCACTCCGTCGCAATCCCGAAGCTCGCAATGTTTTGCCGGGCAGTGCGGACTCGCTGCAGCGCTCCTGCTGCGCCGTCGGTATGGTGAATCAAGCCGAGATAAAGTTTTGCCTCGCCGATAGTAAGATCTTTCAGTGGCGCGCAGTATGCCGCGTCAGCGCGAGTGCGCGGTACTGGCATATGGTAATAGTCGATCTGGCGAGTCACTGCGGTGCGGGCGGCATTCGCCATACGGACTAGCAACCGCAAATCTGTGGGTTCTACGAGATGCCGGTGTCCTAGGTCTCCGTAACACAAGTGACAACCCATGAGCGTCGGGTCTGGCACATACCGGGCAAGAGCGCGGAGGGCCTGAAGGTAGCGCTCGAAGGGATCGCCCGTTGGCCGCCACGGACCACCGAATTGGTCTTGCAGTTCTATGGCCAGGACTTCAACGCAGATGTCCCACTGAATAGCGAGATCGTCCGCCGGGATCGCCTTGACTATTTGGGCGATCTCACGCCCCATCGCTTCTTCATAGGCTGACCACACGATGGCAAAATCGTGTACGTTGGTCAGAAAAGCCCGTGTGGCACTCTCGGTTAGTGGCAACGAGACCTGGAACTTCACGCCTGGCGGAATCACTCCGGCGGCGCGCAAGGCACAGAAGTCCCGGTAGGATTTCTGTGCCTCGTTAGCATAGCCTAGATGATCGAAGCGCACGGTGTCGTTCCCAGCCTTGACCTTGAACAGCCAACTATCGTCGCCATAGTCCCGGGGAAACCAATTTTCTTTGCCGTCAATCGGTTTCGGCCGCTGTAGAGTCTCTAGGGCAGGATGGCCGTGATAAATCGTAGCTGCGAGAAATTGGATCCACACGCGGCGATATCCGGTTTCGCCGTCTGGCAGACAAGAGACGTACTTTCCGACGCCCTCACCACAAGTGCGTAGCACCTCAGCCGCCGTTTCTTCAGGGACACTGCCGACTAATAACACCGGGCCATTCATGCGCGCCATTGGGAATTCCTCCTCAGCTGAAAGATACCAGAGCTTATGGTTTCGTGTGGAGTGGATCAACCCAAAAGACTTCTTCGGGTTGCTCGGCGGCAGCGATGTCCAGGTTCACCACCACCGCCTCTTGATCGCTGCGCACTAAGACACACATGAGC
>JACQEL010000792.1 GCA_016200595.1 Deltaproteobacteria bacterium | reverse complement strand
CCAAACTCGGGTTCAGCACGCATTTTTAAGATTGGTCACACTACAGCAGTTTTCGCTCGGATGAGTTCTCTTCTGGGAGCGCGGGCGTCCCGCCCGCGGTGAAAAGCGACTAAGATGGTAGTTGCACTCCTATGACGTAGCAAAATGCAAATTGCTCTAGTCACATTTGCTTGATCCGCACCCTTCGTCGTCCGTAGGAGCAGCCCCGAGCTGTCGTAATAGACCTCTAGTGCTCTAGGCGATCGAAATCTCAGTAATCTTGTCAGCAAGATTTTCATTAGCCATTATCTGAAATACGGAAGAATACGAGTAACCGTTCAGCCCTCAGCGGTCAGCTTTTAGTTTTTCCATGAACAAGAATGCTACTTCATAGCTAATTGCCGCTCCTCACTTCAACCCCGCCTGGCGCAGAGCAGCCAGGTGACGCTCTAACATCGCTGGATCTTTGATCGGCGTTCGCTGCTTATGAATCTCCAGGGAGAATTTGGGATTGAGCCGTAGCACTTCGGCGGCCTCCGCCCGCGCCTCGGCGGCTTGACCTAACTCGCTGTAGACCGCGGCCAGCGTCAAATGGGCGCCCAGAATATTGGGGTAGCGGCTGAGATAGCTCTGCAAAGGGACAATCGCCTCCTCGGGCTGCCCTGCCAGGGAATAGGCACCGCCCACGCTGCCTAAGTATTCGTCCACAGCTCCAGTAGTTCCAGGTACGGCCTTCAGACGCAGCGCCTGTGCGGCTGCCTCCAGGGCGTCTTCCGTCCTGCCCACCCGGCTCAGCGTCTCAGCCAGAGTCGCATAGCTACCAGCCCCATTGGGATCGAGGGCGCGGGCCCGCTCCATCTCGGCCGTGGCGGGCTCATACTGCTTTTGCCACAGATAGACATACCCCAAGACCACGTGACTCAGGGGGTGGGAGTCACTTAAGGAGATAGCTCGTTGCGCCGCCGCCAACGCCTGCGCCAACGTCTGGGTATCCGCATCCTGTTGAGAAGCCCATTGTGCCAGGTAGCTGGAAGCCAGATTGAGGTGGGCGCCCAGAAGATTGGGGTTCCGGCTGATGACTTCCTTCTGCGCGGCGACCGCTTCAGCATACCGCCCTGTCGATTGGGAGGCCCAGCCGAAGTGGAATAAATAGAAGGGCGGATAGCGGGGGTTGAGCCGCATCGCTTGCTCCACCATCCGCAGGGCTTCTTTTGGCTTGCCGGCGAAGTTCAGCGCCTCCGCCTGCCAGGCATAGCTGTCAGCATCGTTAGGATCGAGGGCAATGGCCCGTTCTCCCTCGGCGAGGGCTTGGTCATACTGCTGTTTATATGTATAGACTCGGCCCAAGCGCGAATGGGCTACCGCCAGGGAGTCATCCAGGGTAAGAGCCTTCTGCACCAGCGCCAACGCTCGCTCCAGGATCTGGGGGTCCGTACTCCAGCGAAAGACCCGCTCCAGCAAGTAGGTCCACCCCAGCCACGCGTAGGCCTCGGCATACTGCGGGTCCAGCGCCAAGGCCTGCTCCCACATTTGCCGTGCCTGGGCATTGGCCTCTTTCGTGAGGCGCCAAAAATACTCCACTCCGCGCAAGAAGGAGTCATAGGCTTCCAGGTTGTTCGTGTGTTTACGCACGATGTACCCTTGCTCCTCCAAGGTGAGCTGCAGCCTCAGCGTCGTCACGATCTTCTGCACGATCTCGTCTTGCAGCGCAAAGATATCCTTGAGCGGCCGGTCATACTGTTCCGACCACAGGTGATAGCCGGTGGTGGCATCGATCAACTGCGCGGCGATCCGCACCTGCTGGTCAGCTTTCTGCACACTCCCTTCCAGCACGTAGCGTACTCCCATCTCCTTGCTCACATCTTGTACCTTGACTGCCTTCCCTTTGTAGGTAAAGGCAGAATTGCGGGCGATGACAAAGAGGCTGGAGAGCTTGGCGAGGTCGCCGGTGAGCACCTCGGTGAGGCCGTCACTGAAGTACTCCTGCCCCGGCTCCCCGCTCATGTTCGTGAACGGCAGCACGACAAGGGAGGGCTTGTCGGGCAAGGGCAGGCCTGCCGGCGCGGGGCTGTAGAAATACCGCCCGAGCACCCCCGCGCCGAGGAGCAGCAAGAGCAGGAGGGCGACTTGCCCCGTGCGCTGCCATTGCGCGAGTTTGAGCCTTTGTACCCGTAACAGTTGCTGCACTCCCGTGGGCGGCTCGGGGAAGAGGATATAGACGGGAAAGCGCTGGACAATATTCTTGAGTCGGGGCCGCCCCAGCGGCACTACCGTACCCAGAGCAAGTTTCTTGGCGACCTCCTCATAGACCTTCTGCGAGATGCAGATCGTGTCCGGTTCAGCCAAGGGTTGCAGGCGGGCGGCAATGTTGACCCCATCGCCCTGCACATCGCCCGCGTGCTGTACGATGTCGCCCAGGTGGATGCCGATGCGGAGGTGAAGCTGTGCGGCGGGCGCTTTGTCAGCATTGTCGGTGCGAAACCAGGCCTGGACCTGCTGGGCACAGCGCACGGCATTGACGACGGAAGGGAACTCTACGAGGAAGCCATCGCCGGTGGACTTAATGACGTGGCCCTGATGCTCCGCCACCGCCTGCTGGATGATCTGGTTATGGATCTCTAGCAGGCGCAGCATCCGGGCTTCGTTGGCCCCCATCTGGCGGCTAAAGCCCACGATGTCCGTAAACATAATGGCGGCGAGCTTGCGAGTCTCATCTGGCCGCGTCGGAGCGCTGTCCTCTGGCATGGCGGCAATTATCAGCTATGCAGCGGGCGGTTGTCAAATCGCTAGGGGGACTTGTCGCTGGCCTCCACCTCTTATCAGATGCAGAATAAGTCTTTCTGCGAGGACATTCTGAGTCGTTCTTTCTGTTATTCCACGGGATTCGTGAACGGTCCGTAGTCAACCTTCCAGCTGTGTCAGTGCGACACAAGCTACGATTGTTCCGCGCTACCCCGGGTCCGAGGCTGACAGAGGAGGACTATTCAGTGGCTCATAGCGTAACACCATGATCTGGTCCGGACGTAACCCGACCGATTCATACGTGCGCCCTTCTCGATCACTGAATTCGACTTCAAACGCACTCCCGCTAGCCAGAATCTCGACTACCGTTCCCACTTGGCCACGCCAGAGGTTGTATTCGGGAAGGTCTACGGTGAGCGCCACCACGTCAAGCAGTTTGATTGGCGTTGTCATTGCAGGCCTCTTTGTTCAGAGAGGATAGCACGTTGTCAGCCGAGGGGTATCCAAGCCGTGCTCGATCATCCACCCGCTTCGGATCGTTGTTCGTTTGCCATGCCACTCAAGAGGAAAGTCTATGATATAGCGCTGCCCATAGACATCGCGTCGTCCCAATTGCGCCTCGTGGATCTTGACCGCCTGGAGCAGAAGGTTGCGCAGTTCCTCAGCATCGTTGGCGGTGATGCCTACGGCAGCGAATAAACGCGCTTTGTGTTTCCCCTCATCATGCAATGGGTTCAAACAGTAATCGCGCAATTTGCGAATGTCCACTACCGCACGCTCAGCATTCGGAATGGGCATGAAGTTCTTTCCACTCTCGGAGTAAAATCCTCGAAGCCTTTGGCTTTAGTACGACAATTTATGTTTTGGCTCATACTCTTGAGCACCACCTAACATGCCTCCTTCCTCTGCCACGCAAGCTCACACAGTTTCTCGGAACTCCCCTTTCTTCTTGTGCGGTACTCCCGGCACCAGCTTCGACACCGTCGTTGCCCCAACCCATTTACCGGCCGAGTCTACGGCGATCACCGTAATCCGCACCATTTCGCTCCGGCCCTGCGGGTTTG
>JACQEL010000024.1 GCA_016200595.1 Deltaproteobacteria bacterium | reverse complement strand
TCCCATTCCTCACCTCCTCTGATCTTGCTGCCTCGGGCTGGCCCGTGCCCGTCTCACATTCCCACCCTCATCTTGACAAATAGCAAATGCGCGCACCATAATGCAAATTATCATCCCTGTCAAGCGAAAATCTTACTTTCCTCACGGGGACTCCAACTTTGACTCCGGTAATTGCCGATACCACTGGCCGTCCAATCGTCTCCACGGTTCGGTCAGCGTTATCGAAAGATTAAGGTCCGCCCTAGCAGGAATAACAAGGTGATAATTCACGTCAACAATCACCGTCGCCTCATCCCCTTTTTCCTCTATTTTCTTCACCTCGTATCCGGTGTATTTCAAGGTACGATTACGGGCTTGCAGGTACTGTTGCAAAGTCATTTTGTTGATCTTGGAGTAGGCTTCGTAGTTATAGGCTTTCGCGTCATCATCGGCAACTCGAGCATCCCAAAACCCTTTCACCCGTTTTTCCAACGACTCTGCCTCGCCACTCTGCCGCTCTGGAGAACACGCCCCAAATACGAAAGGGAAAAAGAGTAACCCGAGAATAAGGGGTTTGTAGACATAATAGTACAGGTGAAAAATTCTTGCTGGCTGGTGAAATCCGCACGCCGCCTCTCCTCCCATAAGCCTGTACTCTTCTAGCAGCAGCTAGATTTAGTGTCAAGAGTCAAAAGCCAATGCTGGTAGAGACTACCCTCACGCGCCCAGCGTTTCAGCGCTGAGCTGATGGGGCAAAGAGGACTGAAGTTAAGTGAAGCCTTGGTAGTACGCAGCCAAACGCTGGCGGAGCTTACGCGGTTAAGTGGCGCCAGACCCCAAAGGGTCCTGGCTCAACATGGCGGAGATTGAATTTGCCGCCCTCCCCAAGCAGTGCCTGGCTCGGCGCATCCCGGAGGTTGAGATGATACGCTATCAACTGGTCTTGCTCTATCAACATCAACACTACCACCCAGTTGGCATGGGAATCAAAGCGCTTCTGCAGGTGGGGTGATTTATGGCCACCCCGCAATGAGTTCTTTGAGCTACAGGTTCAATCACCAGGCGTATTACTCTCGGCCGTCTGCCCCGGGCTCCCATCCTTCTGGCTCAGTTGCTTTTCCAGAGTCTTTATCTTCTGGGCTGAGATATCATCAGCCGGATTCAAGGCCAGGGCCTTCCGATACCCTTCCAGCGCTTCAGGCAGTTTTCCCTGGATTTCGTTCAATAGCCCCCAATTAGCGTATATGGCATAATCTCCTCCTGGAGAGAATCGTTCTGCTTGTTCCAGAAAGGAGCGGGCTTTGTCCAATTCTCCTTTCTCGATATAAAGGAAGCCGAGGTTGCTCATTGTCCTACTGTCATCAGGCAGTATGTTCAGGGAAGCTAGATAATCTCCTTCTGCCGCTGCCAATTCACCAACTTTTTGCAGGGCCGCCCCTCTGTTAGTGAGCAAACGCGGATCTCGGGGATTGATTCTAAGTCCAGCAGAATATTGATAAATGGCCATACGGGGAAGACCACTAAGATCATAGGCATATCCCAAACCGAGGCGAGCACGGAGCGAATAAGGATTATCTCTGACCATACCGTTATAAAAGATCAGGTCGTCATGCCAATCACGATTACGGATCACGGTCCGCCCAGCATAGAAAGCGAAAAGAGCCACAAACAGGCTATATCCGACCCCCAGCTTCCACAAGCTGGAGGCTGGGGGTTGGAGGTTGGAGACTTGTTCGTCTGCTGACTTGGGACTTGGGACTTGGGACTTGGGACTTTGAGTCAGGCGCGCCAGAGCCAATGCCAGGAGAAGACAGAAACCGAACGAGGGAATATAGAGATAGTGCTCAGCCACCATTTCTGGATAGGGAATGATATGGGAGACAGGCAGTAGGGTGATGGCAAACCAGAGGCCGCAGAAGGCAGCCAGGCGGGCAGAGCGCACCAGGCCCAGGATCACCAGGAACAGGATGAGCAAGAAGCCCACCGCGCCCCAGGCCTGAGGATCTAACCAAGAATGAACAGGGAGAAATGCGCCACTATAGTCGGCCAACAAAGGTATCGGCCAAAGTAACAAATAGAGATAATACACCCAGATTCGGGCAGTCGTGAGAAAATTCGTCACGATACTGCCGCCGTGCCACCCCACCCGCCAGACCGGTAAGGCAACAAATGCCGCATACCAGGAAAAGCAGACGCCTCCCAACAGCAAAGGCAGATAGAGATATTTATGGCGCCAGACGGTGCTTGCGCTTCCCCGACCTAGAGCACGGACATATGCCCAGCCAAATCTCACCTCTTGTAGCCGCAGTTCATAGATATAATCGTAGCTCAGCATCACCAACGGCAGAGTCACTGTCATCTCTTTACTCAGTAGACCTAGCCCATATGCCAGCACGACCACCAGGAACCAGCTGACTTGGTGGCCGAGGGATGACGGCTGCCATGACTGCACTCGTAATCTCAAGAAAGCGTACAGGCCAAGGAAAAAGAACACTCCACTGAGGATGTCTCGGCGACCAGAAATATAAGTGACCGCCTCGGTCTGGAGAGGATGTACACTCCACAGTAACGCGGTGAAAAGGGCGATGCGGAATCCCGCATCTGCGGAACTGACATCTGACACATCGCCACCGGCAGCTTTTTCGCCGGCGAACAACCTGAGCGTAACGAAAAAAACCAGACAGGCAGCAAGCCAATGATAAACGAGATTACTGAGATGAAAAATCCCAGGGCGCATCCCCCCTAAGCGATAATCTAGGACATAAGACAGGGTACGGAACGGCCGATAGCCTAGCGCCGTAGGAGAGAATGCCAGCAAAGGCTTAGCTATGACCCGAGGAATAGCTGAACGGTTAACCACCAACAGATAGTCATCGAAGACAAAGCCGTTGCCTAAGGCATTGTAATACACGCTACCGATCACCCCTGCGAGCAAGAGACATACCGCCAGTTTCTTCATCCCACCTCCAGAAGTCTTCTGTAGACGCTATCCACCCCTCCCAGCTCAGAGCCCTGCATTTAACTGGCAAAATGTAAGCGCCTTTTATCCAATTCACCAAGCGCTGCGTGAGTGCCCCTGGGCACCGTTTCCATCTTAGGGAGCAGGAGCCGCGGCCGGTTCCTGCGGACTGCTTTTGCGCCGCTGGACGCGGTCGAGCATGTCCTTGAGACTGCGGATCCGACCCTCAAACTCGGCCGTCACCGACCGCGCTTCGTCGCGGCTGCGGATGACATGAGGGGTAATCAGCAGAATCAGTTCGGTGCGATCAACCGTCTCGGTCTCCATCCGGAACAGGCGGCCTAAGACCGGCAGGTCCATGAGGTAGGGAACCCCACTGCGAGTGCGCCTGAGGTTATCATCGATGATGCCACCCAACAGGACCGATTCCCCATTCTGCACGACGACCGTCGTCTCGGCCTCACGCGAAATGAAACTAGGAGATCCGGTATCGCCAAATGCTTGCGCATCCACGTCGCTCACTTCTTGCCGGATCTCCATGTTCACCAAGCCGTCAGAGTTCACCTGCGGTAAGATGGTGAGAATTTTGCCGGTGTCGCGGTACTGGATACTATTGATAGTCCGCGCATCAGCAGTCAGGGTGCTGGTTGCTGAGGAGGTCAAGATCGGAATTTCTTTGCCGATGAGAATATGCGCCTCACGGTTGTCGGCAGCAATCACATGCGGAGTCGAGAGGATGTTGAGCCGTGACTGCGAAGCCAGTGCCTTAAGGATCACCAAAAACTGATCACGGTCGGTAAAGAACGCGAACAACCCGCTCGCCGATACATGCCCCGCTCGGTTCGCCACTCCGAGAAGACTACTGTCCAGAATTCCCCCGGAACTACTGCTGGTACTGCTGGTACTGCTGGTACTGCTGGTACTGCTGGTACTGCTGGTGTCCGTCCCTCCTGTACTGCTGGTGCTGCTCGAAGTCGAACTCCCGCCCAGGAGACTACCGATCCCGCCGTTGGCAAGAACGTATTCCACACCGAATTGCAGATTCCCGCTCAGACCGACCTCAGCAATAATGGTCTCGATCAACACTTGGCGGGGCACGACGTCAAGCTTACGCAAAACGTCCCTAATCATCTCGAAGTCGCGCGCGGTGGCTAAAATGACCAGAGAGTTGGTGATGTCGTCGGCGACGATACGCACTTCTTCCTTAAAGATCGGTTTTTCCCCCTCTTTTGGCGCAATAGTGACAGACTGTGATCCTCCACCAGTGCCGCCACCGGTTCCCCCAATCCCACTGGTACGTCCACCGCGG
>JACQEL010000791.1 GCA_016200595.1 Deltaproteobacteria bacterium | reverse complement strand
TTCGTTTTGACCGCCGTTTTTGTCGGCCCTTTGGGGCTCATCGGCGGCTTCATCCTGGGGTTGGTCCTGGCGTTGTGCGTCAGTTCGTATTTGTATTTCATTGCCGGGGTAGTCAATGGTAGCCGCATGAGTTTGTCTGACTTAGCTGAGAGCTGGCGTCCTTACTTTGGCTCGGTCATCACCATCCTGTTCTTTCTCTCTATCGTGCGGTACGCGCTGGAGCTGTTGGTGCCGCTCGGAGCGGCTGGCGGCTCTGAGCTGCGCAGCCTCATCAACCTGGCGCTCATGATCCTGCTCAATCCCATGCCGGAAATCATTTATCAAGGCCGGAGTGAAGGGCTCAATATGCTGCAGGAGAGTTTCGAATTCCTGCGCGATAGTGGAGTGGAGTGGTTTCTCCCACTCATCGTTCTGGCTGTCTTGGCTACTTTGTTCTTTCCGGTGCCGGTCCTGATGATGCCACTGCAAATCGGCCGCCTCACTTTTCCTACTCTGGGAGGCGGCGGTTTGTTTTCCGGTTCACCTCTCAGTTTGCTATGGGCGGTACTCAGTGCTTTTCTCTTGTTTGGCCTCATGGTCTTTCGCGGACTGTTGTTTCGCGCGCTCGCCAGCGGCACCCGGCGTCAGCGGGTGTACCGTTCGCGCTTTTCCTAATCTTTCCTTGCGCAGTTGAAAGCTGAGTGCTGATTGCGGACGGCTATTTCCCTGATGTTGGCAGTCCTGCCCGGCTCGTGTACAAACAAGAGACTGTGGTAACACTTGCTGAGGTTCAGGCTGCTCGCGCCCGTATTGGCACGGCCATCTATTATTCTCCCTGCACGTACTCGGAAACCATGAGCCGTATGGCAGGCGCACGGGTCTTTTTCAAGCTCGACAACCTGCAGATGACTGGTTCCTTCAAGGAGCGCGGAGCCCTGAATAAGCTTCTCTCTCTCAGGCCGGATGAACGCAAAACTGGCGTGATTGCTGCCAGCGCCGGCAATCATGGCTTAGCGGTCGCGTTCCATGCGCAGCGGTTGGGTCTTCCCGCGACCATTGTCATGCCGCGCTTCGCTCCGCTCATTAAGGTTTCCTGGGCTCGGCGTTATGGCGCGGAAGTTATCCTCTCTGGCCTGGACTTCGACGAGGCCCTGACTGAAGCGCAGCGCTTACAGCGGGAACGCGGCAGCTTATTTATCCCTGCCTTTAATGATCCGGAGGTGATGGCCGGCCAAGGAACGCTCGGGCTCGAAATCTTGGAACAAACGCCGGATCTCGACGCCGTGCTCGTACCCGTAGGCGGAGGCGGCTTGATTGGCGGTATTGCCTTGACGCTCAAACAGAGCGAGTTCCGCGGTCGCGTGATCGGTGTGCAAGCTGAGCGGGTATCGGGCATGTGCGCAGCTTTAGCCGCAGGGCATCCTGTATCTCTTCCTCCAGCAACGACGATCGCTGACGGCATCGCCGTACGCCGGGTAGGAGATCTCACTTTTCCCCTTGTACAACAATACGTGGATACGCTTGTGACTGCCAGCGAAGCGGAAATTGCCCGGGCTATCCTGCTGCTCTTGGAAAATGAAAAGACCGTAGTCGAAGGCGCGGCGGCAACCACCCTGGCCGCGTTGCTGAACCGCCCACTAGGCCTGAACGGAAAGACAGTCGTGTTAGTGCTCTCGGGCGGCAATATCGATGTCAATGTGATCGCGCGAGTCATTGAAAAAGGGCTGGTGCAGGAAGGACGGCTCGCGCGTCTACGTCTCATCATCCCTGACCGCCCCGGCGCGCTGGCACGGGTGAGTACCTTGGTGGCCGACCAAGGCGCCAATATCCAGGAGATCATGCACACCCGTGGATTTAGTCAGGCTGAGATTGGCGAATCGGAGATCACCCTGACATTAGAAACTTATGGCGCGCAGCATATTACCGAGGTGCGTGCGGCTCTACGGACCGCAGGGTATCAAGTCTTGGAAGAACGCGCTGGGGCGGGATAGCAGGGCTATGATCAGTTCCGCCAGAAATTTGCCAAAGGAGATCGGATGAACACCTCCACAGAGATGGTTCTGCCTGCGACGCCCCACGCTTGGCCACCAGAGCCGGCGCAACGCGTCATCCTACACGGGGTCAGTTGGGGAACATATGAGCGGTTGCTGGCTGATTTTCAAGATAGTCACGCCGCACATTTTACTTATGACCGAGGAGCACTGGAGATCATGGTGCTTTCTTTTAAGCATGAAATTTTCAATCGTGCCCTTGCTACCCTCATCGAAACGCTTGCAGAGGAGTTGCAGATTGATTTCATTAATGCTGGTTCGACCACCTTTAAGCGCGAGGATTTAGCACGCGGCTTCGAACCTGACTCTTGCTTCTATATACAAAACGAGGAGCGCGTCCGTGGGAAGAAGGAACTTAATCTACTCGTTGACCCGCCACCTGATATAGTCATTGAGATTGACATTAGTAGCCTCTCGCTCAATAAGTTTTCGCTCTATGCCCAACTCGGCATTCCAGAGGTATGGCGCTATGATGGAAACCGTGTATTTATCTTCAAGCGAGAAGGTGACCAATACACGGAAGTTGACCACAGCATGGCCTTGCCACTACTGACCAGCGTAGTCGCAACTCGATTTCTCGAAGAAAGTGCAGAGTTGAGAAGCACTGTTTGGTTGCGTCAGGTGCGTGAGTGGGCGCGTCAACAAGGGAGACTTTAAGGTGAAGGAAGGAGTAATGTTCAAACCATTTACAGGTCACGTCAATTATCCTGAGCTGGAGCAGCGCATCTTGCGTTTCTGGCAGGAGCAGAACATTTTTGACAAGCTGCGCGCGCAGAACGCTGGAAACCCACCTTGGTCATTCATTGACGGACCGATTACCGCTAACAACCCTATGGGTGTCCACCACGCCTGGGGACGCACGTATAAAGACCTCTACTGCCGCTATAAAGCCATGCACGGCTACGATCAACGCTGGCAGAACGGTTTCGATTGCCAGGGGTTGTGGCTTGAGGTCGAGGTCGAAAAACAGCTCGGGTTCAATTCTAAACAAGACATTGTCCGGTTCGGCTTAGACAATTTCTCTCGCGCCTGCCGCGCTCGCGTAGAACAATACGCCGAGCGCATTACACAGCAATCCATCCGCTTGGGGCAGTGGATGCACTGGTACGACTCCCAGGGCAAACCAACCTCCTACTTCACGATGGATGATAACAACATCGAACACATCTGGCATTTTCTCAAGAAGTGCGAAGAATTGGGCTGGCTTTACGTTGGCCACCGCGTCATGCCCTGGTGTTGGCGCTGTGGAACTTCACTGAGTCAGCACGAGTTGATCGACTCCTATCGTGAGCAGACTGATCCGTCGGTGTATTTCCGTTGCGCCATCCAGGGCCGCCCGGGAGAATATTTTCTGGTGTGGACAACGACACCATGGACGCTGACCTCTAATGTCGCCCTGGCTATCCATCCCGACATGGATTACGCACGAGTGCGGGTCAATGGCGATATTTATTATCTCGTTGCCGCTCGCGTCGATGCCGTGCTGCCCAAAAATGCCGAACGCTTGGGGACGGTTAAAGGGAGCGACTTGTTAGGCGTGAACTACACTGGTCCTTTCGACGAACTGCCCGCACAAGCGGGAGTGAAGCGCCGGACGATTCCTTGGGATGCGATTTCTACGGAAGAGGGAACGGGCATCGTACATATTGCCCCCGGGTGTGGCGCTGAGGATTTTGAGTTGGGCAAACAGTTGGGCTTGGATACCCTCGTGCCAATCGACGACAATGGCTACTTCGTCGACGGTTTCAGCTGGTTAACCGGCAAGCATGTGTCTGAGGTTGCCCCGTTCATCCGTGATGACCTGCAAAAGAAAGGAGTCCTCTTCAACTGGGGCGATTACGAACATCGCTATCCTATCTGCTGGCGTTGCAAAACACCGCTGGTGTTCCGTCTCGGGGACGAATGGTTCATTGACTGTACCGAAGTGCGTGAGCGCATGAAGCGCGAAGCGCACACGGTCCAATGGATGCCTGAGTACGGGGGCAGCCTGATGCAAAACTGGCTGGACAACATGGGCGATTGGTGTATTTCGCGCCGTCGTTTTTGGGGACTGCCACTGCCATTTTATGTTTGCACCGCCTGTCATCACCGCACGGTCATCGGCTCTAAGACTGAATTACACCAGCGCGCCTGTAATCCTGAAGCAGTAGACGCGCTGGTAGAGTTGCACCGCCCCTGGATCGACGAAGTCAAAATCGCCTGTCCTCAATGCGGGGCGACGGTAGAACGCTGCACCGAAGTCGGTGACTGCTGGCTCGATGCCGGGATCGTGCCTTACTCGACTCTCAATTATCTGCCTGACCACTTACGAGTTGAAGGGGCGATCCGCTCCCTGCGCTCGGCAGAGACCACGGTAGACGGCCAGTCGGCCTGGCAGCGCTGGTTTCCGGCAGCCTTCATCACCGAGATGCGCGAGCAGATCCGCTTGTGGTTCTACTCCATGCTGTTTATGTCAGCGGCGCTGGAGAATCGTACCCCGTATCTCTCTGTCCTCACCTACGAAGAGATGCGCGATGAGAACGGCACTCCCTTCAGCAAAAGTGGCGGTAACGCCATTCCCTTCGACGAGGCAGCAGAAAAGATGGGGGCAGACCCGATGCGCTGGTTGTATGCAGCCGCGCCGCTCAACCAGATCTTTCGTTTCGGCTATGGCCCGGCCGACGAAGTCAAGCGCAAAATGCTGACCTTGTGGAACTGCTATAAGTTCTTTATCGAGTACGCAAACCTCGATAAGCCCACGCTGAACACCGCTGTTCTCAGCCCTAAAACGAATCCGCAATCCACAATCCGCAATCCGCAATCTGAACTGGACCGTTGGATTCTGGCGCGCCTCCAACAACTGGTGGTGCTGTGCAATGAGCGGTTGGACAATTTTGACGCGGCTACGATGACGCGCGAAGTAGAAAAGTTCATCGACGACCTGTCCACCTGGTATGTACGGCAGAGCCGGCGGCGGTTCTGGAAGAGCGAAGATGACGCGGATAAAGCGGCAGCATATCAGACGCTGTACGATGTGCTGGTGACGCTGCCGTTGTTGATTGCGCCCATCATGCCTTTCACTGCCGAAGAGATGTACCAGAACCTCGTGCGGGCAGTGGATGCAAACGCGCCGGAAAGCGCCCATCTTTGCACGTATCCGCAGGTGCAGGCGGCGTGGCAAGATGAACACCTCGTCGAAGATGTCGGCACCCTCCGACGTGTGGTTTCCCTGGCGCTGTCGGCACGCAACGAGGCCAACTTGAAAGTGCGCCAGCCTTTGGCACGCCTATTGGTCAAGCCAACTGATGGACGTGAGCGGGAGGTACTCACGCGTATGCAAACTCAGATCCTCAATGAGCTGAACATCAAGAACCTGGAATTCATCGACGATGAGGCGCTGCTCCACAACTTCTCGGTCAAGCCCAACTTCACCAAGCTAGGGCCGAAATTTGGCAAGCGCGTGCCGCACATTCAGAAAGCGCTAGCGGCAGCAGATGCGGCAGCGATTGGCGCGAAAGTTACGGCCGGCGAGCCAGTTGAACTCAGTGTGAACGGAGAGTCCCTCACGCTTGCTCCTGAAGACCTACTGGTCGAACAGGTTCCGGTGCAGGGTTTAGCCATGGCGTCGGACAATGGCTGCCTAATCGCCCTAGATACAAAACTCACGCCAGAGCTGATTCGCGAAGGCATGGCGCGCGACTTCGTGCGCTATGTCCAAGAGCTACGCAAACAGGCGGACTTCAACGTGGCCGACCGTATCATCGTTCATTATGTCGCGGCTGGCGACGCGGCAGACGCCATCACTCAGCAAGCGGCATACATTCAGCAGGAAACCCTGGCAGAAGAACTGGCTGTCGGCGAATCTCCAGCCGGAGCGGTGACCACAACTCTGACGCTGGGCGGACATCCGGTGCAGGTGGGAGTTGTTCGGGTGCAAGCGGCATGAGAAGAATTGAGTCATTGAAAGATTGAATCAGTGAACCAGTGAACAAATGACTTGATGTCACCATGTTTCACTGGTTCAATAGAAATCAATCTGGTTACGGTTCTCTACTGCCTTTCGTGTGTGCCTCGACCGCGGCAAGAAACGGTTCAGTCAGTTCCTGAGGTAACCCTGTATCTTTTTTCCCTACCACCACATAGGAACCAGAAGGCTCACTGAAAAAGACTCCGCTCACGTCTTTGGGGCCGCCGAGGAACCGCTGGATTTCCAGCCGAAAGTATTTCCCCCGTAATCCCTGGAGGTCGAACTGGTCGCCAGTACTCGCCACTTTCCAGCCGTTTTGCGGAGCAACCTCTTGCAGGATTGCGAGCGCCTCTTCTGGGGGGATCTTCAGGTGCAACTTTTCGCCGGCTGCTACCCCGAGCGGAGCGTCGCTTTTCATCCCAGGGACGACAGACTTGACCGTGCTACAGCCGCAGTAAGTGACACAGAAAAACGAGAGAATGAAGCAAGTTACGGTAATACGGAAACTCTGCATAGGCTTTTGCTAGAAATGCTAGTAGTCTGTCACAGTGATTTTATATGGATGTCATTCTGAG
>JACQEL010000790.1 GCA_016200595.1 Deltaproteobacteria bacterium | reverse complement strand
GCTGGCTCCATTGGGGTGGCACAGGCTTCCAGCCTGTGCGCGGCTTGTCAACAGACTTTTTGGAGTCTACTTAATGACTCCGCGCAACCTCCGACTTCGGCACTTGCGCCAGCAGCTGTTGTGGATCATGCGCAGCGCCGCCCCGGTAGACTGTTGTCAGCTTCCGTATTGCTCGCGCATCCCGAAGCGGGTCTCCATCCACGACGAGCAAATCCGCAAAGCGGCCAGGAGCGATACTGCCAAGGTTGTCTTGCTGTCGTAAATATTGGGCGGCGACGGAAGTCACCGCTTTGATTGCGCCTATGCTGCCAATTGCTTCGGCTAGCAGCTCCACTTCACGCAGCAAGGCAAACCCCGGCGGGGGAAAGGGCAGCCCGCCGCAATCAGTACCGCCCACGACCAACCCCCCAGCTTCGTGCAAGATGCGCGTCACTGCCTGGTGCTTCTCTAGCGCTTTTCCACACTGAGCTGGATCGAAAAATCCCGGATAGATATCCCAATCCGGCCGTTCGCCTATGTGCGCGATCATGGCTTTCTGTCGGGCGAGCGCCATAGGCGGAACATACTGACGATCAGGGTCCTCCATCGCCGCTTCTCGTCCACACTTGGCCATCCAGAGAAGATCGAGCGTCGTCCCCATATTTACTTGATGATCAACCATCGCGCCGAACCACGTTTTCGCCCGCTGACTCCCCAGGTCCGCCTCTTCCCACCCTTTGACGGTGAGCGTCCAAAACTTGGGGTCCATCATCGACATGACGCCAGTGCCTGGACCAAATTGCCTGTCCAGGGCGCAGAAGTCATTGTAGGGAGAGATCCACACGTGTTCCAAGCCGTTGATCCCGGCTTTGATGAGATCCAGCGAATGGGAATAGCCCAGGTGACCGGTCACCGGGACGCGGTTGTCGACAAATTTGATGATTGCCTTGGCGGTATCCGGAGGTAAGGTGAAATAGAGCTTGATGCCGTCTACTCCGGCCTTCAACAAGTCGCCGATCTTCTGCGGCACGGCATCGGGAGATGGCACACTATCGAGCATTTCACCTAATGGACCGCCGTACTCGAAACTGTGGTCCGCCCCATCGAGTAAAGGACCGAGAATAAACATGCGCGGACCGAGCTTCTTCCCGCTATTGAGGTCGGCTTTCAGTTGCTTGACTTTCTCCAGCTTCGCGCCGACATCCCGTACCGTCGTGACCCCAGCCGCAAGAAATAACGGCAGACTCTCGCTGTCCACAAAGGTGGCGTGGACATGCGTGTCGATCAGGCCTGGGAGCACCGTCTTGCCTCCCAGGTCAATTGCTTGAGCGCCTGCTGGTGTTGGCAGGTCGCCGCGCTCGACTTTGGCGATGCGCTCGCCGTCGATAAGAATAGACATGCGTTCTTGTGGTTGATCGGCAATACCGTCGATCAACCGGGCATTCTTGAGTAGTGTTTGCGCCATAATCCCTCCTTATTCTCAGTGCATAGAACGAGGCAGCCGCCGCTGTCAAGGAAAAGCCGCGGTAGGTGTCAGTGCGTGGTATCTATCGTCTCGATTTTCTTAGGCGTAATTTTCAGAATGACACGCGGCGTGTTGATGCTCTGCTGCGCCTGCGGAGAGGCTGAGCCTTCTACGCCTAAGTACTTATGATAGATCTTCGTGGTCGTTTCTTTCACGCCAGTAGTAAGCACTTCCACCGTTCCGTCGATCATGACCACTTTGTTCTTCATTGGCGCCACCATCTCATCAACCACCACGGCGGCTCTGGGATTTTTCTGGAGATGCTTGACCTTCGCCGCGTACGTGCGTGTGCTCATGTACATGACCCCGTCTTCATAGAGGAACCACATCGGCACGATTTGCGGAGAGCCATTGGCACGGACGGTGGCAATGCGGGCAATGATCGGACGCGCAAGAAATGCGTTCAGGTCTTCCTTCGGCATCGCTGGTGGAGCGGGTCTTGCCACCGCTGGTTTTTGTTCCGCTTGAACGATGCTGACGCCGCTCAGTAACAGGGTGAATGTGAAGAGAACCGCAGTTCGCCTGAAAAGTCGTCTCACCATGATACCCCCCCTTTTTGCCTTGTGAGTTGACAGCCTTGCAGCAAGAATGCCAGACTTGCGCGGCTGAGAAAACCCGTGCGCTTTTCAGCCTATGCGCATGCGCAAAAAAGAAGTCAGCAGCGAGCGCAGACGCCGGGCCAAGGATTGACGCCCTGTACGGACCAACAGATGAAAGTGATTCGGCAACAGGGCCCAGGCGTAAACCGTCAGGGCCTCCGCTTCGGCCAACCGAGCCAACCGCTGGACACAATCCTCCCGCGCGGCATCATCCTGGAAGATCCGCTGCTGCGCGATCCCCTGCGCCATCACATGGGGCAGCACACCAGGGGCATCCAGTCGGGGACCACGCGGCAGCGCGCCGTGCTTGCCATACCCCGAATTTCCCAGCACCGTCCCCTAGATCTCTACATAGACCCGTCACAGAATTTCAACGGTCAGGGGCGTGTTTCCTGACTTTTGGCGCTTAGTTCTCGTTTCAAGCCCGTAAACGCCGCTTCTTCGAGATCGATTCGCTCTTGAATCACACGTTTTAACCAGGCTTCGACGCTCGCTTCTCTATGGAGCCGGGCAAAGAACGCCGCACGAGCTACGAGGTCAGCGGAAAACGGCACTGAAGCGGCCTTTGCTTTGCGGATTCGGACTGGTGTTGTCCACGCGGCATCGTCGTCCGCCTGTGCTATGACGATTTTATCTATCGCGGCCTGCTGAGGTTTTGCTTTTGTTCGGGTCTTCATAGAAAAAACACTCAACGGCTGCCTCGAACGCCACGTGATGGGCCGCAAGCTCGTCTCGTTCAAAATCATACTCGAAATCAACCGGGGTGAACCTGTGCCAGTTCACCATTCCTTAATCTTTTCCTGTCTTTGTGGTCAGCACGCGGGAGAAACGTAGCACGTGAAGCCGTACAGCAAAAGCTACGTGTCGGTGTGGCGGAGAAACGGCGAGAGTCCTTTATTGACTGTAGTTTCCGGTTTGCGAAGTGAGAGAATCAGTGGGATCACGCGGCGTTAGCGAATTCCTGTTCACTAACGGGGCAAGGCTTATCGCGAGAAATTCGTGGACGGCAGAGTTCAATTAAG
>JACQEL010000789.1 GCA_016200595.1 Deltaproteobacteria bacterium | reverse complement strand
CTACTGGACGCTAGTCTACGTAGACGACACTGACGAGCAAGCCATCCGCAAGGCAACTCCACACATCCGTCATGCCTTTGGCACAGTCTTTGGCTTTGGTGATGGTGGAGGAGCAACCGTAGAGCAACTCGTAGCAACGTATGAGCGACGTGGAGAACACGGGGCGGCAGAGATCGCCCGCAACATGACTAATGTGGAGTACCTGCTCGCCCGCAATCTGGTCTGTGTCGGCTCGCCAGAAACCGTCACCCGGCAGGTGGAGAAGGCGGCCGCAGAGGGACTCTTCAACACGTTGCTCTGCGAGTTCAACCTCGGGTCGATCGAGGAGGCAGACTTGATGCGCTCGATGCATTTGTTCGGGACCCGTGTGATTCCGGCGCTGCGCGCCTTTGAACCGTATTGAGCGGTGGCAGTATGACTAAGAGCCTATCCGAATAACTCTCAATTCCGTTGCCCCGTTGGGCTGTCCAAATCCCCCGCTCGGCTGCGCCTTCGCTGCCCCCTTTGGCAAAGGGGGCCGACAGACGCGCAGCGGCTGGCGAGGGGATTTTTGCCTCCAGACACGCCCTTAAGGGTTTTTCGGATAGGCACTAAAGGAGGACCTCATGGTCGGAGCGGAAAGCAAGAACCTACAGCTGGTGGCCCATAATGACCTCAACGGGAAGGGCAATGGCGGAGAGGGGATGGCCCTGCAACAGACCGCGGATGGACGGCGGGTCCTATACATTGCCCACGAGCGTGCGCCAACGTTCTTGACTATCGTGGATGTCAGCGAACCGCAGGATCCGCGAGTCATCAGACAGCTCACTAATGAGGATGCCGTCAGTGACCTCGAGGTGTGGCTCAAGAGCAAAGGAGAAAAATCCTTACAGGAGCGTGCGCTGCCTTTCGATGTCAATTTCCGCTCTAATTCGCTGGCCCTAGTGGGGAACATCCTTCTGGTTGCCATCCAGAATGGGCTTGGTCGTTCCGGCATCACACAGGGTAGGGTGCCGGCCGGTCTGACCATTTACGATGTCACGCAGCCCGAAGCTCCGCGGTTGCTCTCTTTCTTTGACACCAGCGGCCCGGCCTCTCCAGGTGTCCACTTTGTTTGGTGTGTCGATGGCCAATTTGCCCATCTTTCGACTGGAGCGGCTGATTTCACTCCTGCTTACCCTGTAGACAACCAGTTCTACATGATTGTGGATGTAAGAGATCCCGGCCGCCCAACCGAGGTGGGACGCTGGTGGTTTCCGGGCCAGCGGGCTGATGAAGCGAAGAAACTTGAGAGGGTGCCCGGCTCGATGGTGAACGCCTATCGTCTCCATAATGCGCTGGTCATGCCGCAACGACCTGACCGGGCTTACTTAGGCTATATCGATGGCGGAGTGGTTATCCTGGACATCTCAGACAAGGCACGGCCGCAAGTAGTTGGCCGCTGCAGCTGGTATCCGCCTTTTACTGGTTTCTCACACACTGTTCTTCCTCTCTTTGACAGAGGGCTAGCCGTAGTTTCTGAGGAGTCCACGCAGGATTTCGCTGCCGATTTTCCTAAATTGATCTGGCTGCTCGATATCCACGATGAGACCAACCCGGTGACCATCGGCACGGCCCCGCTACCGGAGAACGTCAATGAGCTGTGCAGCCGCGGGGGCTGGTTTGGGGCGCATAATATTCATGAGAATGTGCCGCTGCCCACCTCGGCCATTCTGCGCGACACTATAGTGGGTAGCTTCTTCAATGGTGGAGTGCGGGTGTACCGCTTTGGTGATCCGCTCAGGGCCGGCGCTCCGCCGACTCTGGCGGAAGTCGGCTTCTTTATTCCTCCTGCGCCGGTGGGATCGCCTAAGGGAGTGGTGCAGATCAACGATGTGTACGTTGATGAGCAGAAACTGATTTATGCGGTAGATCGCTACACCGGCGGGCTCTACATTTTGCAGTTTACCGGTTCCCCGCCACTGAGTTAGAGTGATGCTCATTCGTAGGCGAGCCAACGGCACCGGTTGGGGAGAGTCGGTCATGCGAGAGAAGCCGTGCCCCTCTTCCTTTGCCCTGCGCTTGCCAAAGAGAAACATCGGGCCTAAAGGACAGAAGAAAGCTGGTAAAATCGCGCTCGATGCCCAGGATGTCGAACGGTTAAACGACGTGCGGGCGCTCCTCCGAGGAGAAGAAGAGGTGAAGGATGCCGACCCTCAAGATTAACCATGAGTTGTGTACCGAGTGTCGCATGTGCTACGTCGCCTGCCGTGAGATCAATCTGAATGCCGTGTACGTGGCGCTGGAACCGCGCCATCGTTACGAGATTGACACCGAGAAATGTTTCTTTCCCAAATGCACGGTTTGCTTGGCGTACTGTCCGGCTGAGGGATCAATGATCGAGGCCGAGAGCGGACGTTGGCTGGTGCCACCCCCGCCGGATGTCCATCGGTGGTGGCTGAAGGAAAAGCATGGGGCATAATTGTCTATTTCATCGGGGGCTCATATGAAAGTGCGTATCAATTATGCCATCTGCAACTCCTGTGGGCTGTGCCGTGAGGTGTGCCCGGAGTGGGCGATCACGCAAAAATATCTGGAGCCGCGGCACCTCTACGAGGTCCACGCGGAAAAATGCACTGGTTGTGGCGAATGCTTGGAGTATTGTCCGGCGCCTGGAGCGTTCATCCAATATGACGGACAGCTGAGTTGAAAGAGAGAGGCAGAGCATGGCGACGATAGCTGCACAACCGGTGCAAGGGATTAGCCGAGAACAGATCGAAGATTTCCTTTATTACGAAGCCGCGCTGCTTGACGAGTGGCGTCTGGACGAGTGGCTGGAACTGCTGACTGAAGATGCCAGCTACTATGTGCCCTCTACGGATATGCCAGATGGCGATCATCGCACCACCCTCTTTTTGATTGCCGACGATGCTCTACGGCTGCGCTCCAGGGTGAGACAGCTGATGGGCAAGTCTGCTCATGCCGAGACTCCGCGTTCGCGCACCCGGCGTATGATCAGTAACGTGCGGATTCGCGGAGTGGAAGGAGAGACCATCCAGGTCACCGCCAATTTTGTCGTGTACCGCATGCGCTATGAATTGGTGGATACCTACGTCGGACGGTATGAGTACACGCTGGTACAGAGAGACGGCACGCTCAAAATTCGCGAGCGCAGGGCCATCCTCGATCTCGAAGCCCTACGGCCGCATGGGAAAGTGAGTATTATTCTTTAGCATTTTTCTTCAACAGAGGAGGGCAAAATCATGGGTGAGATTCTTGGCCTGGGTGTGACCCATTACCCGGCGCTGGTGGTGAAGGACGAATACCTGCCGAATACCTTTCGCCTGATTTTGTCTGCCCCAAAGATCGAGGCGCGGTACAAAGAGCGCGCCAATTGGCCGGCTGAGATGATTGCCGAATTCGGCGAAGATGAAGGCCGGACCGCGGCGAAGCGCTATCGGGCGCGTCTAGCGGACGATTTCCGTCAGATACGGCGGGTCTTAGACGACTTCAAGCCAGATTTCGTGGTCATTTTTGGTGATGATCAATATGAGAATTTTAAGGAAGATATTATCCCGCCCTTTTGCGTCTATGGACTGGATGACGAGGTTGATCTACAGCCGTGGTTGAACAATCCCGTGCTCGGGCTGGGCGGACAGAAAGTGCCGAACGGCTGGGACGAGCCCAACGATTTTATCTTCAAGATTAAGGGGCATCGCGAAGGGGCGAAGTATCTGACCGCCGGGTTGATCAACCGCGGCGTGGATATGCCGTACGCGTACAAGACCCTGCATCTCAAAGGATTGGCAACTGCCTTTACCCACACGTTGCTCTATTTGGACTGGGACCGCGAGGGCTTTCCTTATCCGGTAATCCCCTTCCACGTGAACTGTTACGGCAGTAGTGTGATTAGCTCGAAAGGAGCTTTCGCTCACCTGTTTCAGGATTTGGAGCAAAAGGGCCTGCCTGATCCGCCCGGCCCGTCCGCTCGGCGCTGTATGGAAGTGGGCGCTAAGGTGGCACAAGTCCTAGCGGCTAGTCCGTGGCGAGTTGCCCTCCTGGCTTCGTCGAGTTGGTCGCACTGCTTTCTCTCCTCGAACAGTGGCTATCTGTGGCCGGATCAAGAGTCTGATCGTCTGCTGTTGGCCGCGTTGCAGCGTGGCGACTATGACTTTTGGCGCCAGCGCACGACCGCAGAACTTGAGGCTGCCGGCCATCAGGAGATGCTGAACTGGATGGTTCTGCTTGGCGCGATGGAGGAACTGGGTCGTAAGGTAGTCATTCATGACTATGTGGAAACGTATATTTTCCAGTCGGAAAAGTGTTTTGCCTCGTTTCCGAGT
>JACQEL010000788.1 GCA_016200595.1 Deltaproteobacteria bacterium | reverse complement strand
TAAAGATAGCCCGCCTGCAGAATGACCGGGTGGCTGAGATTGTGCGGGCCCATCCCGACCGCTTTGTCGGCATGGGCACCCTGCCGCTGCAAGATACCGGAAAAGCTGTGCAAGAGTTGGAACGGGTGGTGAAAGAGTTAGGGTTTCATGCGGTGGAGATCTCTAGCAATGTGACCGGCATGGACTTTGACGATCCCCGCTTTGAGCCGTTTTGGGCGAAGGTGCAGGAACTTGATGTCTTGGTCTTTGTTCATCCGGTGGGCTTTAGCGACGCCGCGCGGCTAAAGGACTATTATCTCAACAACGTTATCGGCCAGCCCTTGGAAGAAGCGGTGTTCGTGTCGCGCCTCATTTTCGGCGGGGTGCTCGAGCGCTACCCCAACCTCAAGATCGTGGTCGGGCATGGCGGAGGGTATTTGCCCTACTATCCCGGGCGTATGGATCATGCCTACAAGGTCCGGCCGGAATGTCAGCAGCACATCTCGCGTCCGCCCAGTGAGTATCTCAAGAAGCTCTATTTCGACTCCATAGTTTATCAGGAACCGAGTCTGGAGAATCTGGTGCGGTTTGCCGGCAGTGACCACGTCTTGTTAGGAACCGATTATCCTTTTGACATGGGAGAGGAAGATCCAGTCGGGTTCATTAGCAAGCTGAAGTCGGTCCCACCGGCGGGGAGAGAGAAGATTCTCGGGGGCAATGCTGTACGGCTGCTCAAGGTCAAAGCCGATGGGACAAAGTGAGCAAGCTAAACCGGAAGGCAAAACATTCGTACACTTTATGCTGAGGCTCTGCAGCACTGTCATGCTGAGCCCTTCGACTGCGCTCAGGATAAACTCCGCGAAGAATCTCATGCCGAGACCCTTCGTTACACTCAGGGTGACAACTCTCGTGTGCCACTCTCATGCCGCCTGGTTTAGATATGGAACTGATGGCTGATAGCTAATTGCGACAAGGAGGATTCAGGCATGCGCACCATCGATATGCACAATCACATGATCGCCCCAGAGGTGGTTGCGTTTCTGGAACGTGAGGGGGAGCGCTACGCTACCCGCGTCGTCGAACGTGAGGGGAAGCGATTCTTCCTGATTCAAGATACGGCCCTGCGCCCCATCAATGACAAAATCACGCAGACCGCGGCCCGCCTCAGCGACATGGATACCGAAGGCGTGGATATCCAAGCGGTCTCCTGTGTGCCCTTCTTAATGTATCCAGAAGTGACGCCGGAGTTAGCCCTGGCGATCGCGCGGGTCAATAATGACGCGCTGGCGGCTGCTAGCGCTCGCTATCCGGACCGCTTCGTTCCCCTGGCGTCGGTTCCGCTGCAAGATCCACCGGCTGCGGCTGTCGAGTTGGAGCGCGCGGCAAAACTCGGCTTGCGCGGCGTCGAGATCCCCCCGAATGTTCAAGGGCAGGGGCTTGATGAGCCGCAGTTTGAGGTGTTTTGGCAAGCCGCGGAGGCGCTGCACATGGCAGTGTGCATCCATCCGTTCGAAGCGGCGCCGCGGGGGATGATGGCACGCTATTTCCTGGGAAACTTGGTGGGCAATTTGTATGACACCGGCCTGGCAGCGGCGCTGCTCATCTACGGCGGGGTACTCGAACGGCACCCAGATTTGCGTGTAGTTCTCTACCATGCCGGTGGTGCGTTTGCCAGCCTGATCGGGCGACTCGACATGGGCTATAACCTCGTGCCGGATTGCCGCTCGGCTATTCCGCGTCCGCCCTCGACCTATGTCAACCAGTTCTTCTTCGACATCATCGCCCACAATCGCAACATGTTGCATTACCTGACCAATACCTATGGAGCCGAGCGCTTGGTCATCGGTAGTGATTACCCACTTCCTGCGGGCTTGGCCCATCCGGTCGCTGAAGTCAAAGCTTTGGGGTTGGCGCCAGCAGCCGAGGAAGCCATTCTGGGAGGGAATGCTAGTCGGTTGTTGCGGCTTGATTGAGAGCCATAGAGGGATGTCATTCTGAGCCGAAGCCCAGCGAAGGCGAAGAATCTCGCCCTACGAGCGACTGAACATGAGATTCTTCGGCCGGAGTTTATTCCTTCGATGAACTCAGAGGGTAGCTTGGATGGAGTCCTTCGACTGTGCTCAGGACAGGCTCCGCGGAATCCGGGGGCTTAAGCAGAGAATCCCGGATTTCATCCGGGCTACAACTGAAGAGGCGCCCAAGATGGGCGCGCTCCCAGGTGCCCTTGAAGGTAAACTTTGTTAAGAAGTACGACTGCTCTCAGCTTCTCAGCACCCGCCCCGGATAACTGCCAGTGTGCTCTCCATTGGCAGTGAGCATCTGACCATTGACGACCGTACAAGTGATGCCGGCGGCCTTCTGTACCAAGCGCTTCTCTCCTGCCGGTAGATCATAAGTAACCACTGGTGGCAGGGCCGCTACGGTGTCCGGATCAAACACCACCAGGTCCGCCGCTAACCCAGGTCGGATGTACCCCCGGTCCTTCAGCCCGAGAATTGAGGCCGGCATAGAGGTCAGTTTGCGCACCGCTTCTTCGAGAGACAACACTTTTTTCTCTCGGACCCAGTAGCCCAACAGGTACGTAGTGAAGCCATAGCCGCACTCCAGGGCGGCGTGGGCACCGGCGTCGGAGAGTCCGATGACTGTCGCCGGGCTCTGCAAAATCTCTCCGACCGCTCCTTCCTCACCGTTGGCCAGCACGGTGGTAAACTCTGTGGCTAAGTCTTCGGAGAGAGCCAAATCGCAGAAGGCATCCAAGGCATCCTTCCCCTGTGCCTGCGCCATTGCGGCAACGGTCTGTCCTTCCCAAGGTTTGTGCTCCGCTTTTTTGACGCTCTCGACCTGCACTAAGTCCCAGCGACGCGAGAAAGTACCGGGCAACTTCGCATCTTGGAGGTTTTGCCGTAGCGCGTCGCGCACCTCAGGCCGATGCAGCGCCGCCGTGACCTCGGCTGGACTTTTCGTTAAGACATCCTTCCAGGCGGGGAAGCCATCAAAGATATGCGCATTGGTCAGAGTGAAAAGCACGTCAATCGTGCGCGGCGTACACATCGGATAGACCGACAGACCACTCTCACGAATTTTTTC
>JACQEL010000072.1 GCA_016200595.1 Deltaproteobacteria bacterium | reverse complement strand
GGTCGGGGCACAACTCGCGCGCGACGCGGAGAAGCCCAAAGAACGGTGGATCTGGGTCTACCATGCGCCCCCGGACGGATCGCCTACGAGTTGGGGCGGGCAGAAGCACTTCGGCGATGCCAATCTGGTACGCTGGATTGATCAGTACAAACCAGACCTCGTGCTTACTGGCCACATCCATCAGTCACCCTTCCGTCAGGGTGGCTCCTGGGTAGATCAGCTGGGTTCTACCTGGGTCTTCAATGCCGGACGACAGATCGGCCCGTGTCCTACACACATCGTTTTCAATACCGATGAACGAATGGCACTGTGGTTCTCGTTAGCCGGTGCGGAAGTCGTACGCCTAGACGAGCCCCTCAAGCGCCCGGTTCCGGAACTTACCGAGTTGCCGACCTGGTTCAGAGGGTCGTATTAGGATCACGATCAGAGCCTGGGTTACACTCTTCAGCCTGCTGATGGACTAAGGTCTCGAGAACCTCGTCAACCATGCCGAGATGGTCTTTCTGATCGACGGCGTGAGCGTCTTGACGGTTGCGGTATGGGGGATATCGAGCAAGACCGACATTTCACCGAAGATCGCCCCAGGCTCGGACACGGTATTAATTTGGAAGTCGCCTTTCAGTATTTCAACCTCTCCTTCGATCAGGATATAGAGGATTTTGTCTTTCCTTCCTTCAGCGAGGAGCGTCTCGCCAGGGCTGAAGGTTGTTTCTGGGAGCTTTTGGCAAAAGCTGAGAATCTCGCGCATCACCATACCTCCAAAGAAACTACTGTATCGCGGATATCGGGCAGGTCAACGTGGAGGGGAGCCTGTGAATTGGCTGGGTGGGCAGTATGCAGACGCCGCCGACACCCTGGCTTTTCTCTTGACGCAGTGAGAGGTTGCGTGCGATGCTGAGGTGCGACACCTTGACGCTGAAAGGGGAAGCCTAAATGTTTTTTGGTGAACGTGGCGTTCGGTTCAACCCAGGCACCCAAAAGATGGGAACCTGGCTCTTCCCGCTGACGTGCTTACTGCTCTATGCTGTAGCCGTCCCGCCGGTATGGGGAGCAAATGAGAACGACGACGCACTCCGTACCTGGAAAGCAATAAGTGAGCTGTCTCCCGCAGAGCTGACACAAATAGACTTGCGCACAGACACCCCGCGCCAGGCAGAGTATCCGTATGTCCCGGCGGAACCATATCCGTTTACCCCACCGTACACCGCGGAGGAGATGGGATATCGCCTGATGGAATTTACCCAGCGCCCGCGCTGGTCGTGCGTGTATGCGAACCTCTTCGGGTCTATCTCCAGTCAGGGCTCGCTCCTGGGTCAGGGTCGGGCGGTAAACTTGGTGGCCTACCCTCCCCCTGAAGGGGTAGCCGTGGAGCTTGCCAGGAAACCGGGTGAGGAAGTCTATCGTCAGTTGACCCAGCAGCTTTATCCTCCTGAAGCGTATACTTCGCAGACGCTAGTGATCCGCTACCGCACTGACCAGCACTTTATCAAGAAAGAGGATATGTTTTCGTATTCGCCGGCTTTACGCCGCGTCCGCCATCAAAATACCCTGCACCGTAACGATCGCTATCCCCAAATGGCCCTGACCTTTGACGACTCCTCTGGCCGCTCGGCCTGGGAATTCTCCTGGCAGTTGCTCGGGACGGATATCCTCTTTGAAACTGTCCGGTTTCCGGTCACTCGGCCTCGGGTCACGATCACCGAAGCGGATGGGACCTATCGGGAGGTAGCGACGAAAGACTTGAAGCTCATGGGGGACAGCTACGAGTTTTACACGCCAGGTGGCGGTGTCGAGTGCTACGTAGTCGAAGCCCGCCCGCGAGCAGACTGGCTGCCAGATTACTATGCCTCGCGCATTCTCTACTGGCTGGAGAAGCGTTCTTTCTACCCCCTGCGCACCGAGACCTACGGTCACGATGGCAAGCTTATTCAGGTAGAGGTGCGGCTCACTAAGCTCGTACACACCGCCCTAGGAGAGCGCGGTTACAGCCCTTTCATCCAAGTATATTGGGATATGGCGGCTGATCTCCTCACGTACAACCTGCGCGATGGTATTCGGCTGACGCGCTGGTCTGAGGCGGACGCGCTAACCTTTTTCAGCCCAGATTTTATGCGCCGGCAGTGGTATCTGGCTCCTATCCGCAGCTATCTGGGGATAGACCACCCAGAAGAGTTTTTCTTACGGCCCAGACTAGAGCTAGGAAAATTTCCCGACCACCGTTCGATTCAGCTCTCTGCAACACTCGCGGAGCGCATACAGGCACAAGATACGGCCGGGCGGCTGGTCTTCGAAGGGCAGACTACTACTGCGTCACCCTCTCAATAGGTGATGCAAGAGCAGTACTGAAAGCTAATAGCTGAACGCTTACACAAAACTATAGGAGGTCTATCATGGCAGAGTTTGGTGTCCTTGTTTTTCCCCGACCCGAGGCCCCACAAGAGGCCAAACAGCTTGAGGAGATGGGATTTGACGTTGCCCTTATCCCTGATTCTCAGGCCCTGGCGCGAGAGGTCTACGTAACACTCACCGCTTGTGCGGCCAACACCAGCAGGATTACTTTGGGTACAGGCATCACGAACCCCCTTACCCGTCACCCTTCAGTCACCGCCTCTGCCATTGCCAGTCTCAACGACTTTTCAGGCGGACGCGCTCTTCTCGGCATCGGTCGGGGAGACAGCGCCGTGCGCAAGATCGGCCAGGAGATTGCTCCTCTCAGGCCATACCGTGCCTATGTAGCAGCAGTACGAGGCCTGTTAGCCGGAGAGGACGTAGAGTACGACGGGGCGCGTTTTAGTCTAGAGTGGCTCAGTCGCCCAGTGCAAAAACCCGTGCCCGTCGATATGGCGGCCAGCGGACCCAAAAATCTTGCTCTGGCCGGGGAGTTGGCCGACCGAGCCTCGATGTGGCTGCCGGCTGATGCTGAGCTGATTGCAGGCGCGGTGACCTCCGTTCGCGAAGGGGCTAAGCGCGCCGACAGAGACCCGGCGAAGGTAAAGCTTGGACTCTACCTCCCTTGTTTTCTCTCGCCTGACCTCAAAAAGGCTCGTGATGAGCTACGGGGAGTGGCTGCGGTAGGGGTCAACTTCTTCGCCTGGGATAAGAGTGTCCGGATTGAAGACCTCCCGGCTCCCTTGGCAGCCGAGGCGCAAAGACTGCGGGGACAGTACTCCTTTAGTGGGCACGGGCAGAGTGATTCAGCTCACGCCCGTCTTCTATCGGAGTCTTTCATTGACTGGGCGTGCGTAGTGGGATCGCCCGAAGCGTGTGTAGACCGGCTGCAGGGAATTTTCGCGCAAGGCATTGAGTATGTCTATCTCGTGATCGGTGCTTTAGGGACCTCTTCAGAAGACAGACAGCGGGTGCTGAAAGTGCTGGCTGAGCAAGTGCTGCCCCACTTCAAGTAGAGCCGTAGCCTGGATGGAGCCCTTCGACGGAGTTTATCCTGAGTCTATCGAAGGGCTCAGGACAGGCTCCGCGGAATCCAGGAAGCAGGGAAGTAGACGCGAGCGTCCTGCGCCTGTTTCCCTTGGATTCCGTTCTGCGTCATCCAGGATTCCGCACCGCATAGCCTGACCTGCCATTGGACCCGCCTCTTTTTCTCTTGACGAAACCTCGAAATCGATGGAAGATCGAAAAGGTATCACAGAGTGATTCAGATAAAGAGAAAGAAGGTAGGCCGGGGTGCATAGCATTTGATGGCAACT
>JACQEL010000071.1 GCA_016200595.1 Deltaproteobacteria bacterium | reverse complement strand
AGTCCGTGGCGAGTTGCCCTCCTGGCTTCGTCGAGTTGGTCGCACTGTTTTCTCTCCTCGAACAGTGGCTATCTATGGCCGGATCAAGAATCTGATCGTCTGCTGTTGGCCGCGTTGCAGCGTGGCGACTATGACTTTTGGCGCCGGCGCACGACTGCCGAACTTGAGGCGGCCGGCCATCAGGAGATGCTGAACTGGATGGTTCTGCTTGGCGCGATGGAGGAACTGGGTCGTAAGGTAGTCATCCATGACTACGTGGAAACGTATATTTTCCAGTCGGAAAAGTGTTTTGCCTCGTTTCCGAGTTCTTAAAAGGAGACGCTCATGGCCAAGGAGTATCGGCTGATTTCCAGTGATGGACACCTCGAAGTGCCGCCCGAGCGCTGGACGCCGCGGGTGCCCAAGCAGTACCAGGACCGCGTGCCGCGCACTGTCCGCCTCCCCGACGGTGGAGACGGGCTGTTTATTGAAGGGCTGCCGGTCCAGGCCGCTAATTTTCTCGACCTGCGTGCGGGTCGGGCCGCGCAGCAGTGGCAGCCGCTTGGTCTGCGGGTCGAGGACGCGGCAGGTACGGGCTCTCCTGAACAACGAGTGAAAGAGCAGGACGTAGACGGCCTTGATGCGGAAGTGCTGTTTCCTGCCATGCTGGCCGGACCGGTGGTCTGGCGCAACATTAGCCATGATGAGGTCTATAAGGCGGTCATCCGCGCCTACAATGACTGGTTAGCCGAAGAGTACTGTGCGGTTGCACCCGAGCGGCTCCTCGGTATGGGCGTGATTCCCCAAAGCAACATTGCCGATGCCGTGGCGGAACTAGAGCACTGTGCCAAGCTGGGGCTGAAAGGGGTTCTGCTGGGGAATCTCCCCAGCGGGAAAGATTACCCGACTCCCGAGGACGACAAATTCTGGGCGGCAGCCCTCGACACGGGCATTGCGGTGACCGTCCATGTCAAATTTAATCTCTTAGCCGGCCTCCTTGGGCCCCAGCCCAGCCGGCTGTTCGTCTACCCAAAGGAAGATCCTATCCTGATGCGCAAACTGCGAAGGGGGCTGCTGGAGTGGATCACGCTGTTCGGTTTACCGCCGGCCGTAAGCATCAGCCAACTGATTCTCGCTGGGGTATTTGACCGGTTTCCGGCCTTCAAGATCTTCTTCGCCGAAACGCGCCTGGGCTGGGTGCCTTTCTGGCTGGAAGCCGCTGATCTATGGTACCAACGGCACATCGGTTGGGCCGAAGAATATCTCGGGTTCAAACCAATGAAGCAGCTGCCGAGCGAGTATGTGCGGGACCACATCTATTTTAGCGTCCAGTATGAGCGGGTGGCGGTAGAAACGCGGCACCACGTTGGCGTCGAGCGGATCATGTTTGCCACGGACTTTCCGCACATCGAGTGCGAATGGCCCAACAGTAGACCCATTATTCAGCAGCTCTATGCCGATATCCCTGAGGACGAGAAGCGCAAAATCTGGGCCGCTAATGCGGTTGAGTTCTTTCAGTTGGCGGGTGCTTAAAAACGGGAAAGGCAAGAGTAACAAATCCACAAGCATACGACCGCGTTGTTCTTTGCCGGTCACTAAGGAGGTGTAACATGGGAGAGATCTTAGGAGTTGGGGTCACGCACTATCCACCCCTGGTCCATCCAGATGAAAGTATGGCTGCGCTGCTGAAATATTTTCTGCGCAGTCCGCGCATCCCGGAGCAGTACAAACAACCGGAGCATTGGCCGGCGGCCATGCGGCAGGAATGGGGCGAGGATGAGGGAAGAAGCGCTGCTACACGGCATCGTGAGGCCTTAGTGACGTGGTTCCGCAAGGCCCGGCAAGAGATCGACGCCTTTAAGCCGGATTTCATCTTGATTTGGGGGGATGACCAATACGAGAATTTTAAGGAAGATGTCATCCCGGCATTTTGTGTGATGGCGTACGACGCGATCGAAGCCACGCCGCCGTGGGCCGAAGAGTACGCCAGGATGTTCGGTCCTAATGTCTGGGGAGAACCGAAAGACAAGACTTTTCCCCTCAAAGGACACCGGGCAGGCGCGAAGTTCCTCACGACTGGTCTTTTAGGCGAAGGGTTTGATATCGCCTACTCCTACAAGCCGCTGCACCATCCGCTAGGCCACGCCTTTCTCAACGCGGTGTTGTATCTCGATTATGATCGCCGCGGGTTCGACTATCCTATAGTCCCGTGTCAGATCAACTCGTACGGCCGCCGTGTGGTCGTGCAGCGTGCGGGCTTACCGAATCTGGAGCACCCACCAACCGAAGAGGAGTTCGATCCGCCCTCCCCAAGCCCGCGGCGGTGTTTTGAGTTAGGAGGGGCAGTGGCCAGGATCCTTAAGCACAGTCCGTGGCGAGTGGCGGTGATTGCCTCGTCGGGTTGGTCGCACGCCTTTTTGACCGAGAAGTATCATTGGCTCTATCCTATTCAACTCGAACAAATGCTTTGCCTTCTTTCGGCCATAAGAAAGGACGGAGGATGGGGTTATGACGGATCTTCCGGGGAAAGACTTGGCGCAGGAACTCCTGCAGAAGAGCCGTGAGGCGAGTAGTCACACGCCGATGGAGGCGGTGATTGAGGCGGCCAAGCAGGGGAAGTTTGCTGAAGAGGAAGGCTTCCGCTTGATTGGCTGGCTGTGGACTCTGGAGCGGCTTTTCTACTACGTCTATGGAGGCTGGGGTCAAGGGTTAGAAGTCAATGATTTCCCGCCGGCCGTCAAATATCTCTTTGCTCGGCAAATTATGGATGAGTCCACCCAGGAAATGCTCTACCTCGACACATTGTTGCGCAAACGCTGGGTGAAGACGCAGAGGCAAGCGTTCCAACACCCTTACGGACAGTTTGTGACTGATTCCGCTCTTGCCTATTACGCCTTCTCGTTGCGCAACCTGGCCACCTATCCACATTCGGTGAGAATCGCGGCCTTAAACCTCGGGGCGAAAGTGCTGGAACTGGGGTGGATGGAGAGGCTCGCAGAGGTCCTTCCTGACAAGGAGTTACAGGGGGTTTTTACCAGCCAGTTTGTCGAGAACCGCAGCCACATTAACATGGGCAGGCGCATTGTCGAGGAGTTTGTCGGCAAACCCTTTGAGGCAGACCTTTGCCGCTGGGCGTGCGGGATCGCCCGGAGGGACTACGGCATGTTTTTGCAAGAGTTGAGCGACTTAGTCTTGGGTCGCCAGACGGTTATTGAGGCCCAGGCGGCTCCCCTGCGGGTGTCGGATTGAGGGGAGACTCTTTAGAACGCCTCACAAAACGGGCTCTGAACTGTGGAGGAGAAATCCTGGGTGCCCGCCTCCGCGGGCACGACGGGCTTGTGTCATTCCCGCGCAGGCGGGAATCCAGGCTCTCGGCAGTTTTGTTAGTGGCTCTTAGGCTCGAGGCGAGGAGGTCATGATGCATCAGATCTTAGGGGAATTCTTAGAGAAATGGGTCTGGCCGACGGCACCGGGCGCGCCGGGCGCAGATTTTCGTTTACGTATCACTGAGGAGAAATGTATTAAAGGATGGGGGGCTTCTCTCCAAGCCTCACTCACTGAGATCGAGAAGGGGCTGGCGAGCGGCAATGATGGGTGGAAACGAGGAGTGGCGCTGGGTGGCTATGCTGCCGAAGGGGTGCAGATGTCCATCAAACAAATGTCAGCCCAACTCCTCTCGGTCAATCTCAACGACCAAGAGCGCTACATCGATCTGCAGCGCATGCGGGCGCGACAGGTGTGGGACGAGTGCAAACACAGCAAACTGCATGTCGAGGTGCTGATGGCCAAGGGCTGGATCAAGGATGAGCGGGAACTTATGCAGAATCCTGGGGCTAATACCCAGCCGCTGCCGGCCTATTTTGGCCTCTCCATGATGTTTCCGCACATTCACCCCCTGGCTCGCGCAGCGCAGCACTACTTTGTCGAAGCCATTGCTTGTCTGGGGATCTGTGCATACCTCAGTCTGGTGGATGATCCCATGGTGCGACACGAGCACCTCAGCCAGCGTGATGAAGAGCTGATGCACTTCATGGAAGGGAAATATCAGATTGACACCTATTGTGGCGCGCCGGAGAACCAGAAAGCGGTGGACGATACGCTGAATTTCTTGCTGCACCGGCTGCGGGTGAGTCTGTAAGCGCTACGGTGGTGGTAGTGCCGAAGAGTGGCAGCATTTTTTACGGCTGGTGGATTGTTCTGGCCTCGGTAGTCGGGCTCGTCCTGAGCAGCGCACCGGTCTTCTCTTTTACCCTTGGGGTGTTCATCAAGCCGCTGAACCAGGAGTTTCACTGGAGTCGCGCTGAGATTACGCTCGGCTATGCGCTCTGTACGTTAGTAATGAGCGCAGTAACGCCCCTCATTGGCCGCCTGGTGGACCGTTATGGCGCACGCACAGTCGTGCTCCCTTCATTGTTCATTTTCGGTCTCTGTTTGACCTCCTTTTATTTCCTCTCAGCCAGCCTCTGGCATCTGTATGCGAGCTATGTGCTGATTGGCCTCATCGGCAGCGGCTCCACTCCACTGCCCTACTCTCGGGTGATCTCCCACTGGTTTGACAAGAAGCGTGGTTTAGCTCTGGGGCTCTCCCTGGCCGGTATCGGGTTAGGCACCTTCATCATGCCCTCTCTGGCGCAAGCTCTGGTCACGGGAGTAGGTTGGCGCCTTGCCTACGTGTTCCTTGGTGTCCTGGTCATAGTGATCGCGGTTCCGATTGTCGGGTTGCTGCTCAAAGAGACACCGGAGGTGTTGGGATTGCAGTCTGATGGCGAAGCAATTCCCCCTGCCGGAGCGGCAAAGTCTGGCAGCCCGCACGTGGGTCTGAGTTGCCGTGAGGCCTGGCACACGAATACCTTCTGGTTGATGACTGTCGCGTTTTTCCTGGTGGCGACGACCACCAATGGCTGTGTCGTTCATCTGGTACCGCTGCTTACTGACCGCGGGATCTCTGCCCAAAGTGCAGCCTTTGCCACTTCACTGTTCGGCGGAGCCTTGCTTTTGGGACGAGTGGGGGCAGGGCAGTTGTTGGACCGCTTTTTTGCTCCGTACGTGGCGATGGGCTTCTTTCTCGCTCCGGCGCTGGGATTGTCTCTGTTATGGGGTGGTGCGACCGGGAGTTGGGCGTTTGCTGCCGCGTTTCTTGTCGGTATGGGGTTGGGGGCCGAAGTGGACATGATTGCGTACCTGGTAGGCCGGTATTTTGGCCTGTTGGCCTTCGGCGAAATCTACGGCTATGTCTTTGCTGCTTTTACTTTCGGCGCAGGGCTCGGGCCTTTCCTCATGGGTGGTGGCTTCGATGCGACGGGCTCGTACAGTCTGGTGCTGGCGGCGTTTGTGGTGATGACCCTGGTGGCCACAGGGTTGATGCCGCAGCTTGGCCCCTATCGACTCTGGGAAAGCAAAGGGACAGGCGATCTCGCCGGGCACAGAGTGCAGGTC
>JACQEL010000787.1 GCA_016200595.1 Deltaproteobacteria bacterium | reverse complement strand
ACTGATGAGGTGTACTATGGATTTTCGTTACACTCCCGAGCAAGAAGCGTTTCGCACCCGCCTGCGTGAATGGTTGGAACACAACAAGGCTGAAGTATTCGGTGAGAGCACTGATCCGCTGGCTGATCGCGACGAGGATAGCGACACCCGCTGGCAGAAAATGCTGGAGTGGCATCGCCGCCTTTATGAGGTTGGCTACGTTGCGTTGCATTGGTCTAAGGAATGGGGCGGTGGCGGTGCGAGCTTAGTCGAACAGGCGATTTACCAAGACGAGGTCTTACGTCTAGGTTTACCCCTCTACGGCGCGAATCAATTGGCTCTCGACCGTATCGGCCCCACGCTCATGTTTCTTGGGACAGATGAACAGCGCCGCCGTTATCTTCCCAAAATGCTCACCGGCGAGGAAATCTGGTGCCAGGGTTACTCTGAGCCAGGCGCTGGGTCAGATTTGGCCGGTCTGCAAACCCGTGCGGTCATTGATGGCGATGATTTCGTCGTCAACGGTCAGAAGGTATGGACCAGTTTAGCGCAGCGCGCTCATATGCAGGTTTTGCTGGTGCGGACCGATGCCAATGCGCCGAAGCATCGGGGGATCTCGTATCTGCTGGTAGACATGCATACGCCTGGGATTACCGTGCGGCCGCTGGTGCAGATCACCGGCGAAGCGGATTTCAATGAGGTGTTTTACGATAACGTGCGGGTGCCGCGGAAAAACTTGGTTGGTGAGCTCAATCAGGGCTGGCAGGTCTCGATTGCGACCCTGATGTATGAGCGGGTCTCCGGCGGCACGCGTCATCCTGTGGAGCGGACGATTAACGAATTGGTCGCCCTAGCGCGGGACGTTGAGTTTGCGGGCATGCCGGCTGCGCAGCATCCCTATGTACGCCAGAAGCTCGCCCAGTTTGCCAGTGAGGGGCTGTGTTTACGGCTGAGCCGTTATCGCTCTCTGACGGCTCAACTTAACGGGAGAGTGCCAGGACCGGAAAGCTCATATGGCAAGCTGCACGCGACCGAGCTGAATCTGCGGGTGGCGATGTTTGCCGACGAACTCCTCGGTCCATATGCCCAGCTTGAGCGTGGCTCAGTGGGCACGGTTGAAAATGGCCGTTGGCCCTATCGCGTCTTGCGGGCCCGCGGCCTTACCATCGCGGCCGGATCGAGCGAAATTCAGCACAACATTATCGGCGAGCGGGTGCTCAAATTACCCAAAGGGTAGGGAGATGACCTATGAGGATCGACGACTCTCTCGTCAATTTCGATCCGCGCTTTGAAGATCCACGCGAATTGCGCGGGCTCACCCGTCGTGGTTTTTTAGGCCGTTTGCTCGTCGGCACCGCGGCAGGTGCCGCGCTTTCATCCTTCGGCGTCAAAGCCTTTGCCGCTCCTACGCCTTCTCTGAGCGGCTTAGGCACAAGCGTTGCTCCTGATGATGAGCCGTATTGGGAACTCGTCGCCAGTGAATTCCTGCTGCGTAAAGGCTTGGCGTACATGAACACGGGCACACGCGGGCCGTCGCCGCGCAGTGTCCATATGGCACAACTCGACGCGCTCAGCGGTGTCAACAGTGATTACTTGGGCTTCACCAAAAACGTCTGCAACAAAGACTTCCTGGCTATGCTGCGCAGCAAGCTGGCCGGGTTCGTCGGCGCGAAACCGTCAGAGATTGCGTTCACCTCTAATACCACAGAAGGGATGGTTTTCGGGACTTTAGGGGTCGATCTGAAACCTGGTGATGAGATTGCCTATACTAACCACGATCATCTTCTTCTATGTACGGGAGGAAATGCTAGATCGTGTGTGGCCGACGCTGTACGCCGGTCCGGTCAATGGCAAAACGATGTACGGCAAACCTCCGCCGAGCCTCATGGCAGAGGCTTGTCAGGGCGCGGCCAAATACGAGTATCATGGCTCTTTTGACTATCCGCCAAAATTCGCGACCAATGCCGCCCTGGATTTCCACAATCAGATTACCCCAGCCGCGATCGAAGCCCGGGATCGCTATCTGGCACAACGGTTCCTCACCGGGCTGCGGGCGATTGACGGGGTGGACACGTATACCTCAGACGATCCGCGCCTGAGTTGCGCGTTGGTGGCCTTTACGGTGAAAGGCGTGCCGACGGCAACCTTAGTGGACACGCTCTGGAACCAGCACACGATTTACATTCGGAATGTCACGCATGAAGAGATTGGCTGGGATGTTAACCGTGCGTCCCTGCACATTATGGTGACGGCAAAACAAGTAGATACTCTGCTCGGCGCGGTCGCGGAGATCGCTAAGACGAGGCCAAGTTGAAGCGTTGGTGAGTCAAGTTACCTACTCGCCCGTAACCTCAACTACCATCTCGATCTCTACTGTCCAGTTCAGTGGCAGTGAAGCCATTCCTACTGCCGCGCGAGCGTGCTTGCCGCGGTCACCAAAGATGGTCACGAGGAGGTCTGAGCACCCGTTGATGACTTGCGGCTGTTGGGTAAACCCTTCTACGGTATTGACCATCCCGAATACGCGGACGATGCGCTTCACCTTATTGAGATCTCCCAATTCTGCTTTAACCGTTGCTAGCAGGCAGAGGGCGGTTTGACGTGCGGCTTCATATCCTTCCTCAACAGTCTGCTCCCGTCCGACTTTTCCGCGGAATTTCTCGCTCAATTCCCCGCAGGGGCCATGACCGGCAAGGAACAAAAGGTTACCAGTCCGAACCGCTGGGACGTAATTAGCAATTGGTCGAGCCGGCGACGGCAGCACAAGGTCTAGTTCCTTCAGACGCTGTTCGGGATCAGAATTCTGTTGCGCGAAGAGAGGGATAGCGGAGTAGAGCATCACTGCAAGTGCAAAGGCAAAGAGGATAATCTGTCTCTTTACCCGCCACGGGAGGCGAGCAGTACGCACGGCGTTCGCAGAGAGCGATTTACAGAGATAGTTCACGGGAACTCCTCGCGCAGAGAGGGCATAACTTCGCGGGCGAAGAGTTCCATGTTCTTCATCGCTAAATGATGAGGCATGTTTCCCAGCTGGAACGCGGTGAGCAGGATACGGCAGTTAAGGCTTTTGATGCCCTCACGCAGTTTCTGCAACACTGTCTTTGGGCTGCCGCAGATGACGTACTGACCCTCTTCCACTTCTTGCCAACTAGAAAGGGTGGTGATGAAGCGTCGGTCTTGGCCGGCGACCTTGAGGAGAGAGGGGACGCTCGTGTGTCCTGGCGGAAACATGTATTCACGCGGCATGCGCAGCAGCTTTTTTGCCAGATACCACACCGGCTCTTCAAACTCTTGGCGAGCCTGCTCATCCGTCTCGGCTACGTAAATGAACGCTGGCCAACCTACCTTCTCAGGGCTTACTTCATAGTTGAGTTTTTCCCAAGCGTAGGCGCGGAGAGTGTCAAAGTGGTCTTTGACAACTTTGAGCGGCGAGAAAGGAATCGCCACAAATGTGTAGCGGTGCTGCGCCACCCACTCGATGGTCTCGATACTGCCTGATCCAGGAATCCAAATCGGTGGATGTGGCTGCTGCATCGGCCGGGGCCAGGGGTTGACGAAGCGGAAGTCGTAGTGCTTGCCCTGAAAGTGGAACGGACCGTCCTCGGTCCAGGCGCGGATGATGAGATCATGCGCTTCGCGGAAGCGCTCGCGGAAGAGAGTGGGATTGATCTCATAACTATAAGCTTCGGCCCCCAAGCCGACCACCATGCCAGAAATGACCCGGCCACCACTGACCGCATCGAGCATGGCGATCTCTTCGGCCACTCGCAAGGGATGGTCGTAAAGGGGCAGGGCATTACCAAAAACCAGCAATTTGGCTCGAGAAGTGCGGCGCGCCAGACAGGCGGCCATGATGTTGGGCGAAGGCATCATGCCATAAGCGTTTTGGTGATGCTCGTTGACGCCGATAACATCGAACCCTAACTGCTCAGCGTATTCCAATTCATCCAAGTAGCGGTTGTAAAGAAGGTGGCCCTCCTGGCGATCGTAGAGACTGTTCGGGCAGGTGATCCACGCCGACTCATACTGCTCGGCAAAATCGGCAGGGAGATGTGGCCACGGCATCAAGTGGAAAGCGACGAATTGCATACGTCCCCCTTTCACGTGCGATTACGGTTTCCCTTGCAAGAATGGCAAAACTGTCGCGACAAAAGACTCGGGCTGCTCAAACGGCGGCAAGTGGGCGCAGCCATCCAATACCATCAGGCGAGCATTGGGGATGCCTGCCGCAAAGGCCTGGCCATGCGCCAAAGGGATTAGACCGTCTTCTTTACCCCAGACGACCAAGGTCGGCGCTTGAATGTGGTGGAGGCGGCTACGCAGCTTACGTTGAGCAAAGTGGGGATTCCACAAGAGTCGGGCCGCAGCCTCTCGGCTCCTTAGGGCCATTTCTAACCGTTCAGGAGGTGGAACATCGGGAATTAAAGACTTGGCCAGGTCCGAATCCGGCTGCGCAAAGAGCAAAGATCTGAGCTGTGGAGGAGTGGCCATAAAGAATTCAGCCGTCGGCGCGCCTTCCACGCGCAGACCAGCGGCATCCACTAATACTAAGCGCTCGACCCGGTCGGGTCGTCGTAAGGCCAACTCGGCGGCTATCCATCCACCCAAAGACAGGCCTACGAGAGAGACTTTGGCAATGCCTAGCAGATCGAGAAGCGCAG
>JACQEL010000786.1 GCA_016200595.1 Deltaproteobacteria bacterium | reverse complement strand
ACAGTTCCTTTTCTTCCCGGCTCAAGCGGTCAATGCGCGCCGCCAGCACCCCCTGTACGGTGGGCGAGATATGGATCTCGGTAGGCGCTCTCTCGAGCCGGTAGTGGCCGCGTTCGCCGCTCAACACTCCTTCCTCGGCGAGGGTCTGTGTCACTTCTTCCATGAAAAACGGCGTGCCTTGAGTCTTCTCTAAAATCAACCGCTTGAGGACCATGAGGCCGGAGGCGTTTCCCAACAACAGGGTAAGCAGTTCCTCTGTTTCCGCTTTACTCAGAGGAGCAAGCCGAAGCTGAGTGTAATAGGTCTTGCTGCCCCATTCATGGCGATACTCGGGACGGTAATTCACCAGCACGAGCAGGCGGGCGCTGGCCACACTCTCACTCAGCGCATCGAGAAATCCTTGCGTCTCAGTGTCGATCCAATGCAGGTCTTCGAAGATAAGAATCAGGGTCTGATTGAGACTTTCCCGTAAGAAGAGTCTTTTCAACGCCTCAAAGGTCCGCCGCCGCCGGATCTGTGCGTCCATTTGTTGCAGGGTGGACGTCGGGTCTTCGAGACCTAACAGCATAAACAGATACGGTAAGATGTCTTCCAAACTGCGGTCAAGCATGAGCACTTTGCCACCGACCTTCTCCCGCCGCTTGCGCTCATCATCCTCTCCGGTGATGCCAAAGTAATCCTTGAGCAGCTCAATCAGCGGCAGATAGGGCGAGGCTTTGCCATGCGAGAGGGAGAAGGCTTCCAACACCAGGACCCCACTCGGCGCAGTCAGTTTGAACTCATAGAACAGGCGCGATTTGCCCATCCCGGCTTCGCCCATCACCCCCACGATTTGTCCCTGCCCGGCCCTGGTTTGCTCTAAGGCGAGTTTCAAGTTGGCCATTTCATTCTGCCGACCGACAAAGCGGGTCAGGCCGCGTCTGGCCGCAATCTGGAGACGCGTTCTCAGCGGCCCCGCGCCCAGCACTTCATAAACATTGAGCGGCTCTTCCACCCCTTTGACCTGAGTTTTCCCCAATGGCTTGAATTCAAAGTAACCTGCGGTGAGTTTGTGAGTTTGTTCCGTAACGAGAATCGAGCCGGGGGCCGCCAATTGCTCCATACGGGCGGCAAGGTTGGTCGAATGCCCAATGGGCACGTAATCGGTATGCAGATCTTCTTTGCGAATCGAGCGAACGACGGCTTCCCCAGTATTCACCCCCACGCGCATCAGCAGCGGAGGACGGCCTTGCTCCCGTAGCCGGTCAGCATACCAGCGCATCTCTTCCTGCATGCGCAGTGCGGCATACAGCGCCCGTTGGGGATGATCTTCATGAGCAAGGGGGGCACCAAATAACGCGAAAATCCCGTCGCCCAGGGCTTGCGCCACATAGCCCTCATAGCGATGTACCGCGTCCATCATGAGCTGCAAGGCGGGGTCAATCATCGCACGGGCGTCTTCAGGGTCGAGCCCTTCGATGAGTGCGGTGGAACCTTTGAGGTCGGCGAAGAGGGCAGTGATGGTTTTGCGCTCGCCGTCAGGGGCACCGCGGGCTTCCAGCGCCGCCTGCTCGACGAGAATACGCTCCGCCAGATGCTTAGGCGTGTACGTCGTGGGCGATCGGGGTGTTTGTGTCGGAGCGGGGAAGGAAGACGCGGAGACCTCTCGTGCCGCGGCGACAGGCGGTTCCTCGCTTCTCCACACCAGCCCTTGGCCACTATCCTCAACCACCTGTGGATGGGCAAAGAGGAGTTCGGCCTTGAGATCCTCCAGGAAGTCGTCCTCTAGCGCGAACTGACGCGTGAGCGCGCGATAGGTCACGCGCCCACGCTGGCGCAACAAGGCTACGACTTGGTCGAGTACTTCATACAAGTCCATCACTACCCCTCCGCCAATTCCGCTAACAATGCCTTGGCCTCTTGCAAGTCTTCCGTATCAAAGCCTTTGGTAAACCACTGGGAATGCCCTTCCCAGTGGCACCGGCCGCTGGCCGGTGCGCACCGCCGAGCCGGCGGTGCCACTAGGTTCTGCGGTCAACCCATATCTTGGTGGGCCGGGTCAGGAGACCTACGCCGAACAACTATGATCTGGCGTTCCACTCCAATTCATTCTGTCAGACAGACAGTCGTCCGTATTATCTACTGTTGCTCCGGCGCTTCAGCTTCTCCTTCTAACCACCACTGACTCATATCCATTGCAACTGCGACAAACGGTTCTGCCCGCACCATCTCCGCACCGCCGTAGGCACCGATATCAACCCATTGCCCTCCTTCAAGCCGGTACACCTCTAGCGTCCGGACAGCAGGATCAACCAACCACAAATGGCCAACCTGCTCGCGGGCATAGAGGGGCTTCTTACGAACCCGGTCAATACGGGCGGTGGTCGTGGAAAGCACTTCACACACCCAATCTGGAGCCAAGGCGAAATAAGGAACGTTCTGGAGGACCGGCAGTCGCTCACGTCGCCAACCGGCAAGGTCGGGAACAAGAATGTCCGGACCAAGATGAAGTTCGGGCTCAAAAAGAATCCACCACCCCCCTGGTCCACCACGGCCACCAGGACGACGTGCAAACGGCCCGGCATCTTGCCCGATCGCCCAAGCCGCGAGCGCATGCGCCGATGCCGGGCGTGGGGAGGTGATTAACTCGCCGTCGAGAATCTCAGCAACCAAGTGGTCAGGGACTTGGAGGAGATCCTCGTAGGTCGCGTTGCGGAGTGCTACATTCATGACACCTCCACTGATTCCATGACTCAATTCCGTTGGGTGCTCAGGACTGGAGGCTGGAAACTTCTGCCTTTTGCTTTTTGCCTTGTCTGAATCCTAGACTCTAGACGCTAGACCCGAGACTGTCGAGCAGTGCCTTGGCCTCCTGCAGATCCTTGGTGCCAAACCCTTCAGTGAACCACTGGTAAATTTCCGCCCGATGGCTTTGAGAAAACACCTTTCAGCTTCCTCTTCTCCCGTAGGGTGGGCTTCGCCCACCGTCCCTGCCTCGGTAACCGTTCCCTCGTGGGGGGCAATGCCCACCCTACTGTTTTCTGCTTGGAGGTTGGGGGTTAGGTACTGGGTGCTGGGGACTGCGGACTCCGGACCTCGGACTCCGGACGGTTTTAGTGTCAGCTGCCCTTTTATCCGATACAGCTCGGCCTCGTAGACACGCTCCCCGGTTTTGTCCACTATAGCTAGCGCCTCAGCGAGTACCTTCATCCCTTCCTCAATCTGTCCCAGGCGTCCATAGATTTCGGCCAGTTGGGCAAGGGGATATGTTAGTGCCGTCTTTTGCCCCGTGGCCTGGAAGTTAGCTAACCCCTGGCGCGTTTGTGTAAGCCCCTCCTCAGTATGTCCCTGCTCAGCTAGGGCCCAACCGTGCGGGATTGCCCCGAATGCCAGCCAGGCCAGAAACTCATACTCACTCGCCAGAGTAAGAGTTGCCTCTGCCAACTCCTGGGCCGATTGAGCTTCTCGGCGGCACTGATGGAGCCACGCCGTACTCATGAGAGCCCATTCCAAACTAAAAGGATGAGCCAGCTCCTGGGCTAAGGCGAGAGTCTCGCGGCTGCTCTGCAGGGCCTGCTCTGGATACCCCAACCACCACAAGGCCAGCGTCGCGATAGTGAGGCAGCCCACCGCAGGGTCCTCCCCAGAGCGGAAAGTCAGGAAGTGATGCTGTTGGCGATCGTAAAGGGCAATCCCCTGTTTTGCATGCTGCCGAGCTGAAACGATCTCTCCACTCCAGAAGAGAGTCAGCGCCAGGGTATAGTGAGCCTCCAGGAGAAAGGCCGCGTCTTGCCGGTCTTGGGCTAGACTGAGGAGTTGCTCCCCCAGTTCGCGTGCTTTTTGCAACTCCCCCCGGTTTAGGTGGAAATGCACCAGGCCTCGGAGCACCGGGAAGAGCTGGGAGGAATCTCCCGCCTGCCGACACAGGTCGCGTGCCCGGGCATAGGCTTTGCCCACTTCCAGGGCCGCATAGCCTTTGGTGGCCATCAACGCCGTGCCGAGCGTGATTTGCAGGGTGAGTTCGTCCTGCGTGCGCGCAGGAGTGTCGGGCAGAGTTGGAAACAACGCCAAAGCAGCAGTGAGCTGAGTGATCGCTTCGGTATAGGCTGAGCGCTGTCCGGCCAGTTGTCCAGCAAGCTGGAGGTATTCCGCCGCTTTTGCCGCGTTGGCACTGTGGCTGTAGTGATGCGCTAGCTCGCTGTAACGGTCTTCTAACTGGTTATGAAACAACGCTTCGATTGCCTGCGCCGCGCGCTCGTGCAGCGCTTTGCGCCGTTCGATCAGCAGAGAATTGTACGCCACTTCCTGCGTGAGCGCGTGCTTGAAGGTGTACTCCACTTCGGGAAACGCGGGCTGCTCGTAGATGAACTCGGCTTCCTGAAGGCGGAACAGTTGTCGTTGCAGCTCTTCTTCCGCTTGCGGCACAACCCGCAGCAGCAGCCCCAAGGGAAACTCTTTCCCGATCACGGCCAGAGTTTGCAGCAATTCCTTCTCGGCTGCGGGCAGGCGATCGATCCGGGCTGCCAGTACCCCTTGCACCGTCGTCGGGATGCGCAGCGCCGTGAGTGGTTTGCCCAGCGCGGTTTCGCCGTTGCGGACTATCACTCCCTGCTCT
>JACQEL010000754.1 GCA_016200595.1 Deltaproteobacteria bacterium | reverse complement strand
GGCGCGCTGCCACCGCGGGCTCACGCTGACGCGTCGCGTCGCTCATGCCCGCAACCGCTCACCATCCGTCGGCGTCATCCGATGGACCAGCGTTATGACTATGCAAGGGATCGACTGGACGACTTGTGCTATTCATTCTGCTCCGCCAGCCATCCGCGCATCTTCAGGAACAGCTCATCGCGCACCCGGCGAAACGCCTGCAGCCGCTCTTCGGCATCGTGCGTCCTTCCCTTTTAGTGACCTATCCCACGCTGCGCTGGTGTGGGCGTCAGGACCGTGCCGGCAGGTTCCGTCGCGAAATACCGCCGTTGAAACCACAGAGCGACATTGACCAAACTAATCATGGCCGGCACTTCCACCAGCGGGCCAATTACGGCGGCAAACGCCGCCCCGGAGTGCAACCCGAACACCGCCACGGCCACGGCGATGGCTAGCTCAAAGTTGTTACTGGCCGCCGTAAAGGACAGAGTAGCGGTCTGGGAGTAGTCCGCCCCTACTTTGTGGCCCATATAGAAACTCACCAGAAACATCACCACGAAGTAGATGAGCAGTGGCACCGCGATACGGAGAACATCCAGCGGGAGCTGCACGATGAGATTCCCTTTGAGGCTGAACATCACCACGATGGTGAAAAGCAGCGCCATTAAGGTGAGGGGACTGATGCGGGGAATAAACTCGCGGCTATACCATTCCTTCCCCTTGGCGTTGAGCAGGACAAAGCGGGTCAGCATGCCGGCCAGGAAAGGAATGCCGAGGTAGATAAAAACACTCTGGGCAATCTCGCCGATGCTGATATTCACCAGACTGCCCTGCATGCCAAAGAATGGAGGGAGAAAGGTAATGAACACCCAGGCATAGACGCTGTAGAAAAATACCTGAAAGAGGCTGTTAAAGGCGACCAGACCAGCCGCATAGTCGGTGTCGCCTTTGGCCAGTTCATTCCAGACAATGACCATGGCGATACAGCGGGCCAAGCCGACCAGGATGAGCCCTACCATGTATTCCGGGTAATCGCGCAGGAAGAGCAGGGCCAGGACAAACATGAGTATGGGGCCAATCACCCAATTCTGCACCAGGGAGAGCCCCAGGATCTTCCAGTTGCGAAACACCCGGCCCAGCTCCTCATAGCGCACCTTGGTGAACGGCGGGTACATCATCAGCATCAATCCGAGCGCGATAGGGATATTGGTGGTGCCGACCTGAAAGCGCTGGATAAAAGCCTCGACCCCAGGGATGTAGTAGCCCACCAAGACACCGACCGCCATCGCCAGAAAAATCCACAGGGTCAGGAAGCGATCCATATACGACAGGCGGGGGCTTGCATTCATTGCATGAGCTCCTTTGCGGGAAATGGTTTTGACAAGGCAATCTGTGTGTTGTCGGATGATGACCCAGCCATGAATTGCTGAGGACAGGGAAGTCCCTTTTCTGGTGCAAACGCAACCTGAGCAGGGAGGTGATACGCGGTGACACACTCCTCCTCAAATCCCTTCAGGGTCAGACACTCACTCCAGACCTGAAACTGCTCGGCTATATACGGCGCTTCTTTCTGCAATTTCTCTATGGCTGTCTGGGGGGCAATAATGCCGCCAGGTGGAATCTGCTTGAGCAAGCGGGCGGCGATACTGATCGCCGGGCCAAGGAGCGCCACCGAGCGGCGCCGTGGTGAACCGATCACCCCAATCACGACCTCTCCGACATTGAGACTCAAGCGCGCCTGTGGGACGGATTCGGTAGTGAACGGCTCCTTTACGAGTATCGACCGAATAGCCAGCGCGGCACGAGCGGCTTGCGTGATGGAGGCAAAGTACAGCAGCGCGCCGTCCCCCTCGTAATCTTTCACATCCCCGCAGTGAGCCAGAGCTACCTCGGTCACCACCTCCATGAAGCGCTGCACGGTCGCTAAGGCGCGCTCCGGGGGCTGACGGAGGATGGTCTTCGTCGAATCCGCCAGATCGACGAACAACACCGCCAGTTCCTTGATTGTGGGCAGGTCCTGCCGTGCCAGGTAGTGCTCAACCAGGCCAGGCAGGAAAGTGTAGGCCTGTGCCAACTCGGGCGGGGACTCCGGTTTCACCGGACAGGTGATAGTCTCCCTTTTCGGGCCCCGCCGCTTCTGTTTTCTGTCGCGTAACTCCATATTCATGTCACCTGCGCCCCAGGGCTGCATGAGCAGGGTTATCAGCAGCACGACCTTTTGGACGCTTGGGTTGGTTGTGGTGCTGTTTGGATGGTGACCAGTGGTGCGCAACAGCTTCCTGCAGCCGCCTGAGACTGCCCAGCACTTTCCTGCGTAGTGGGAGCGCAGCAGACCTGTTCAGGGGTTTCCGCAATGCTGTGGACGTCTGCGTCTTCCAGAAGCGTATACATTTCCCAGCCCAGACCGTCGGCGTCGTGCACCCAAAATTTGTCGGCTTTGGCGTAGCAACAGGTCGTGCCCGGCTGTTCGCGGACGGCGACACCTTGCGCTTTGGTCCGCACCAGTTCGGTGGCGACTTCACCCGTGCCAGCGTAGCGGATGCCCAGATGACTGACGGTCCCGGGCTCGCCGCCGAGATTGAGAGAGAGAATGACCGGCGGATCGGCCAGCTCAAACTTGGCGTAGTCAGGTTTGACCTTGGCCGGTTCTATCCCCAGGATCTTCCGGTAGTGCTCGATTGCCGTCGGCAGGTCTTTAACGCTGAGGGCCACATGAAACGTAGTGTGAGACATAATGCTTCTCCTTTCTATTAAATCAAGAAATGTTGATGAATAAAGGCAAAAAAAGGGGTCAGTCACAGCAGCGGGTTCCTTTCCGCAGGCGCTGACAGCATACTTTTAAGCCGCCGACAAACTGTTCCATTTCTTCAACTGCTTCAGGGTTCAGCGAATAATAGACCCAGCGCCCTTCGCGCCGATCTTTGAGAATACCGGCGTCCTTCAGGGTTTTGAGATGGAAGGAGAGTCTGGACTGTCCGGTCTCCAGCAAGTCAGTGAGGTCACACACGCACTGCTCGCCCGCGCTGAGGCGGTCGATGATCTGCAGACGTGTCTCATCTGACAGCGCATGGCACCACCGCGCGATGCGCGTAAGTGAGGCTTCTCGGAGCGGGAGAGCTATCTTCGCGACTGACGACATGAGGGCTTATATATCAATTTTTTTTGATATGTCAAGTACGCGAGTAACCCTCACGTACTCGGGCACTCACGTCGCACCCCGGTGCTGCCCGAACAAATACGGACACGTGTACAAGTGGCGAGACGCTCTCACAAAGAAGGGAGCAAAAGGCAGAAACCCGGCTCTCCATACAGAGGCAGAAAGAAACTAATCTCAGACTGCTCGCTCTTTACCAAAGTGTGGCAACAGGGGTGGGAAGGCCGCCTCGCATGAAAATCTTGCGACTGCCTGCGAGAGCAGACGAGACCG
>JACQEL010000760.1 GCA_016200595.1 Deltaproteobacteria bacterium | reverse complement strand
GCCGTCAACATTTTCCCGCTTGACCGGGTCTCCAAGGACCGTGTAGTTTTATCGCATCACAAATGAGTACCTGGAGATGTCTGATGGTGACCAAAACTATTCCCCTCAGTGAGGTGCGGCAGAAGCTTAAAGACATCCTGGCCACCTTGGAGGCGACCGGCGAGCCTTATCTTATTACACAACACCATCGTCCGAAGGCTGTCCTGGTTCGCTATGAGGATTACACTGCGCTGGTCGAGCAGACAGCCGAGGGGCATCCGCATGTCGTCCGGCGATCTACTGTGAGTGGAGACGAGCCCGTTATCCGTGGGACTCGCATTTCCGTCCGTCACATCATCGAACGCATCCAGGCCAGTCATTCAGTAGAAGATATTCTGGCTGCTCTTCCTCATCTCACTGCTGCCCAGGTCTACGATGCCCTTTCGTACTACTATGACCACCAGGCCGAGATGGACCAACTCATAGAGGAGAGCCAGCCTGAACGGGTGATCGCGACGCAGGGCCTGAAAGTTGAGAAGGTTGCCGATGGGATTGCCGTAGCACACGATCAGCGGGAGCGATGGTAGAGCAGTCCTCATGGAGACGCTGCTGAACCGTTTCTCAGCCGAGGAGTTGAAGAACTGCTTACTCTTCCTCGGCGCTGAATACGATTCTCCAGTTTGACGCTACTACGGGTCGAAGCTTAGCGTAGGGTGGGCAAAAGCGCAGCGTTGCCCACCCTTGATGTTCGCGCTCACCCCTTTAGTTCCTTCTTGATCTCATTGAGAAAGCGCCAGTCGGTGCCTTCGGCAATAATCTTCTGCGGGCTGCTCTTGATCATGCCAATCTCGTGCAGGCGCAAAGCGTAGAAGCGCACTGAATCCTCAGGATCGTACTCACGCCAACTGTTATAGGGGATCTCATGCATAGTTTGGAGGGCATAGTCGTAGCGTTGGGCAAAGGCTTTGTCTACGAGGAGATGAGCCGCATGCTCTGGTTGGAGAGCACAGAGGTTGGCCGCCTTCAAGATTGCGCGCAGCGCCCGTTTCGTAGCGATCGGGTATTGCTGCACAAACTCTCGGTGCCCGATTACCATGCAACAGAAATACTGGGACCAAGGCCGGTCCATGGTAGTGCTAACTATTACGTGCCCAATCTTCTGCTCCCGGAGTCTCTGCGGTCCTGGCGGAAGTGCGATCAAGGCGTCGATCTTTTCTTGCGCGAAGAGCTGTACCGCCTCGGCTGGGGGATGGGTATCCCAGGTGATGTCCTTGTTGGGATCCAGGCCCACATACGCCAGCATGCTGGCGAGGAAGATATGCATAGGGGAGCCAAGTCCGAACACAGCGACGGTCTTTCCTTTAAGATCGCGGAGCGTTTGTACCCGCTCGGTCCCGAAGACTTCGAGGCAACCGGCGTGGATTCCCGCCAAGAAGATGATGGGCAGCCCTGCGTCTAGGGTAACGAGAGAGGGCGCGACGAACGCCATGCCGAGGTCATATCTCCCTGCTGCAAGCCCTTGACTCGCCTCAGCGGACGCCGGCTCAGCGATGTACTGCACATTGGTGAAGCCTTCGGCCTTCAGCAGTTCCTCGGCGAGGTACTGCGGCGCGGCGCAGATCACCTGAGCTTTCCACAGCCGGATTGTCGTTGTCTCTGGCGGCGGCTCGGCGGCGACCATCTCGGGTTTCAGGCCAAGGAGCCCTGCTGCTCCTGCCAGGACCAGCCCGCCTAAGAACTCTCGCCGACTCCAGCCGTCAGCGTGTGGCTTATCCATGGAACGTCTCCCTTCCCTCATCCAGGATTCGAAAGCATCCCAGATTCCGCCTTGCTTCATCTGGGCTACGACTTGACTTCACATTCACTTTGTTAAGGTAGACGCTACTCTTGGTATCCCCGAAAAGTCAAGTGAAAAGGGACCTCTCTCTTTTCTCCTGCAAGCTGTTCGCCTATCTTCGAGTCGGAGAATATCGTATGAACATCACTCACCTCTCCTGCTCATGGTGTAATGAGCAGTACGAACCGGGCAAGCTCTACAACCTGTGCTCCATGTGTGGTAAACCTTTGCTCGTCCACTATGACTTGGGGCGAGCAGCCACGACCCTCACGCGAGCAGCGCTCGCTACGCGTCGCGCAAATTTGTGGCGTTATCGTGAGGTACTACCGGTCGAACGTGAGGAAAATATCATCACGCTTGGAGAAGGATGGACCCCGCTGCTTCACGCGCGGCGCCTGGGCGAGCAATTAGGGATGCGGCATTTGTATATCAAAGATGAATCATTGAATCCCACTGCCTCCTTTAAGGCGCGTGGTATGGCCGTCGCAGTCTCTATGGCCAAGGAACTCGGTGCACACAAGCTGGCCGTGCCCTCAGCCGGCAACGCGGCCGGTGCGCTCGCCGCTTATGCTGCCAAGGCCGGGCTTGAAGCCTACATCTTTATGCCTCGGGACGTTCCGCACGCCAATCTGAGCGAATGTCAACAGTGTGGAGCCAGAGTCACCTTGGTGGATGGCTTGATCACTGATTGCGGACGCCTCGTCGCGGAGCGGAAAGAGGCCGAAGGGTGGTTTGACATGTCCACCCTCAAGGAGCCGTACCGCCTCGAAGGAAAGAAGACGATGGGCTATGAACTGGCCGAGCAATTGGATTGGGAATTGCCGGATGTTGTGCTGTATCCGACCGGTGGCGGCACTGGGCTCATCGGCATGTGGAAAGCCTTTGATGAGCTGGAACGCCTGGGCTGGATCAGCGCGAAGCGACCGCGCATGGTAACCGTGCAGGCGGAGGGCTGCGCGCCCATTGTCCAAGCGTTTGCCGCGGGCGCTAAAGTTGGGGCAGAAGTGGCAGATCCTCACACGGTCGCGGCTGGCTTACGGGTACCCAAAGCCATTGGTGATTTTCTGATGCTGGACATTCTGCGCCGCAGCGGCGGAACCGCGGTTAGCGTGAGTGATGCCGCATTGCTAGCGGCAGTCCAAGAGATCGGCGCAGCCGAAGGAATTTTTGCTGCGCCGGAAGGCGCGGCGTGTCTCCCAGCGCTCAAGCAACTCATCGCGCGAGGAGACGTCAGTCGTGAGGATTGCGTCGTGCTGTTCAATACCGGCTCTGGGTTGAAGTATCTCAACCTGTGGCGGGATTGAGAGCGAGGAATTTTTAGTTCCCTTCGCCACTACACCGCCAGCCAGTCCTCACTCTTCTCGCTTCCCACCGACTCGACGATGTAATACGGATTCTCTTTGAGTCCTATCCATAAGTGCTCGCCCTTCGACAGGCTCAGGGCGAACGACCAGGGACAGTACAGCGGAGGAAACTCCGTTCGTGCTGAGCTTGTCGAAGCATGAACGAGCCGCAGCACTATGGATAAGGATCATGTGGAATCCGTATAAGCCTACGCTTCATGCTCGTCGCTGCGTCATTTGCGACCGTACCGGGGGCGTTGCAGCACCGAGGGCTTTTCTCTATAAAGCCAGGATTCACCGCCAATGTCCTTGCTCTTGCTGCTCCCGCCGGATAGTCCGCAGAGCGACTGTAGCTGGGATCATCCGGAGCCGGCGAGTGCAGATGCAAGCGGAGCCAGTACGGATTCCCTATCTTCCAGCGCTCAGCTCCACAGCTAGTGACCGGGAAGGGTGCGTTTCTGGGCAAGTGCGCCCCGAAGAGGAGGCCTCTCATGCCAGAAGGCGAGGAGGAGAAGGCGGTATGTCTCTAGGAAAGGCGGAAGCGCATTGAGCGATCACGGCATTTTGTTGGGGCTTCTTCAGGGAAGTATGGGGGTTGCGGGTATTTTCGGTTTCGCCAGCTTTTTCGAATGGACCTTGCATAAGTATTTTATGCACTCGCTGCTGTGGAATTATCCCTTCCATGCACATGCCTTAGTCCATCATGGACTCTTTCGGGCTGATCACAGCTATCATCTGCGGCGAGAGCAAGACAAAGAGAAGGTTACTTTCGCCTGGTGGAATGCCCCAGGGCTGGTGCTGCTCACTCTGCCGCTGCTCTTCAGCCTGAAATATTTCTTCGGTTGGCCGGTTTTCTGGGGCGGGCTGATGGCGGAATGTTCCTACTACGCGCTCTATGAGTCCCTCCACTGGTGCATGCACGTGCCCGGGGACCGGTGGATTGAGAAAACCTGGGTCTTCCAGTGGTTAAACATGCACCATTATCTGCACCATCGTTACGCTTTCAAAAACCTGAATGTCGTATTTCCCTTGGCCGATTGGGTGCTCGGATCGTTGCTGCCGGTAGTTGCCAAAAGTCCGCTCAAAGTGACGCAGGAATAACAAACTCTCGACCAAACGGTACATAAGGAACTTGTAAACTGAGGCTGAGCATCAGGCGAATGCGGGCCTTGCGCGGAGTCAGGTGGTCTTCGATCACCACACCGGCTGCCGTGAGATCAGCATACGCGCCGGGGTAGTAATAGTCCTCACCAGTGCGACCACTTACCGCTCCGCTGCACAGCACGACTATCAGTCCGCTTGCCGCCAATCGGAGAAGGTGTTGGCGAGCTACTGGTGGCACGCTCCCGGCTGCGAGACCGGCGATCACCAGCCCCTGAACGGACCGAGCGGGCAGTTGCTCAAGCAACACGGCCTCATCGTCTATGCCCATCATGAGAATCGGGATTGCCGTCGGCAGGAGAGGTGGAATCTTCCCTAGACGTTGACGAACAACTGGATGCCAGGCCAGTTCTATGTGATTGGCGAAAATCCTTCCATAAGGCGCTCCCCTGCGTGCCGCGAAAGCGTCCAATGCTCCAGTATCAGCTTTATAGACGCTCCAGGCGGCAAAGATCTCATCATTCATGGTTACCAAGGTGCCATACTCTGCCGGCACTGCTGCCGCGACGCGCAAGGCATTCTCCAGGTTCTTCGTCCCATCGTATCCGGTCGCCCAGCTTGGACGCATCGCGCCAGTAAAAACAAGGGGAAGCGCGACCGGTGCGACTTCATCGATGAAAAAGGCCACCTCTTCCAAAGTATCGGTGCCATGAGTCACGACGACACCGTCCACCCCGCTTTGCGCTTCCTGGGCGATAGTGTGGGCCAACGTCAGCAGGTCTGCGGAGCGCAGTCCCACACCGGGTTGGGTGGCAAGATCGAGTGGACGAATCGCAAACTGTGTTGTCAGTGAGGTTCGTGCCAGAAGGTCGGCAGCCGTCAGGGTGGGGACACTCGCGCCGGTCACCGGGTCGCGCACCATGCTGATCGTACCACCCGTAGCGATGAGGAGGAGGCGCGGCTTGTGTGGTGGTGCTGAACTCTTCACGCCTGGCCGTTTGTCACGCCGATGAATTGGAAGAGCGAGACCAGAAACCACCCGTGTGCGTCTGTCCACCGGGCGCGGTGTTGAAATCCGTACGGCTGCAGGTGTGCCCGAGTCTCCGCCGCGTCGAATTTCCGCGAGATTTCCGTATGGATCGTTTCACCGACCTGAAACGGTACGCGGAGATCGAGGTCGGCGATTGCCACCTCTTGCGTGCCAGTGCTTTGCAGGTGCATCTCGATCTGGCCGAGCTTTTGGTTGTAAAAAGCTAGATGAGCGAAAGCAGCCAGATCGAAATCGGCCCCGAGCTCACGATTGATACGCTGGAGCAGGTTGCGATTGAAAGCGGCAGTGACTCCAGCCGCGTCATTATAAGCCGGCTCAAGGATGGTGGCCGACTTCCTCAGATCGAGACCAAGCAGAAAGTAATCACCGGGCTGCAGGGAAGCAGCGAGAGAGGAGAACAATTGATCTTGCTCACTTGCAGTGAAATTCCCCAGGTTGCTGCCGAGAAAGAGCACCAAGCGTCGCTGCGCAGGGGGAAGAGCGGCCAAGCCGTTTTCATAGTCGGTCGCTAACGCCTCGATCTGGAGCAGCGGGTAATCGGCCACGAGGTTGGCTGCGGTCTCTCGCAGCATCGACTCACTGATATCGATAGGGACATAGCGCAGTTGATAACCGCTCCGCTGGCACTCCGTGAGTAATAAACGGGTTTTCACTGAACTCCCGCTCCCCAATTCGACGATAGTGCATTCCCCGACTGCCTCGATAATGTCCGCGGCATGCTCGGTGAGGATCGTCGTCTCCGTACGAGTGAGATAATATTCCGGGAGCTGACAGATTTGTTCGAAGAGCAGAGAGCCGGCGTGATCATAGAAGTACTTGGGCGCGATTGACTTCTGCGGACGACTGAGGCCCGTGGCGACATCTTCGCGAAAGCGCGAGCGAATCTCGAAAGGAACAAGGATACGGACGCGACCGTTGCTTGAGTGCATGGAGTTCATAGTCAAGAGTCCAGATGCGGCATGGGGAATTGCTAGGGTAGAGGTCTCGGTTACCGATCTTTGGCGCAGCGGAAGCCGGCAAAGATTTCTCTTACCCAGGGTTGATACCAGTTACGGAATGTCGTGCGCAGGACATGCCGGCGTGTGGCCCATGACCCGCCTCTGAGCACACGGTGTTGCCGGTCGAAGTACGGCACGGAATAGCCTTCATACGGAAAAGCACGAAATCCCGCGTACGGCTGAAACCAGGTGGCGGTCCATTCCCACACGTTGCCGAGCATATCTGTACACCCATAGGGGCTGCGACCAGTTAGACCTTGGTCCACGCGAATGGTGCCGTCACTGCAAGCGTCGCAGTTAGCGGTAGAGGAATCAGAATTCCAGTCTCTCCAGGGGGAACGAAGTTTCTCCTGTCGTTCAGGATCCCAGGAGGCTGCTTTTTCCCACTCTTCCTCAGTCGGCAGCCGTTTGCCGGTCCAGCGAGCGTAGGCGTCCGCCTCATACCAACTCACACACTGCACTGGCTGCTGCGGCTGTAGCGGACCGTTTTTATCCAGCCCGATCTCGACCCACTCTCCCGGTTGCTGCTGCCGCCAGTACAGTGGATGCTCTACGGTATGGCGCTCTCGCCACTGCCAACCTGCCACGCTCCAGCATGCCCGTTCGTGATATCCGCCCTTGGTGATGAACTCCAAGAATTTGGCATTGGTCACAGGATAGCGGTCAATAAGGAAAGCCGGTACGAACACTGAGTGCTGGGGGCGTTCGTTGTCCAGTGTGCGGGCAATGTCATTGCTTCCCATGATAAACGGGCCGGCTGGAACCACGATCAGGTCACCTTGGGGATCTGTCATGCTGAGGTTCCTTCGACGGAGCCTGTCCTGAGCATCGTCGAAGGGCTCAGGATAAACTCCGGCCGAAGAATCTCTTGTTCCTCCATCTAGATAAAGAGATTCTTCGCCTCCGCCTTGCTCCGGCTCAGCATGATATCTGTCCTGCGCTTTGTCATACCGCTCCGCAGCAAACAGGCGAAGGATGAGCGACATAGTTTCCTGGTGTTGTTCTTCATGTTGCAGCAACATGTTGAAGATACGCGCATCCTGCAGCAGGGGATGACCCGAGTCACAATCTACGCCGGTCAGAAAATTGAGAACCCGTCCTCGCACGCGGTCCAGATAAGTGAGGATCTCGTCACGGGCGGGTAGGTTTACCCGCTCGGGTTTGGGCGTGTCAGTGGGAGTAAAGAGGCGATCATAGGCAGCTGAGAGCGTAGGCTCTCCCTGACACTGTTGTAAGATCCAATACGCTTCAGTCACGCCGATATGTCCGAGGTGCCAGCCGATCGGACTGAACTCGCGGTGAATCTGCCGACGAAAATCAACCTCGTTCACCCGCGCACAGAGGCGTAACGTCTGCTCACGCGCCTCCTCCAGCTGCTGACGGATGCTCGCAATATGACTCATACTGTCTCCTGCCGCAGATTGGTGTGAGAGACAGTGAGGTCGGCAGCGAAGGCCACGATGCTATCTTCGGGTATCGCTACCCAATCGGAGGAGGCAAAGAGCCGCTCGGAAGCGATGACGACCGCTTGGGGAAAAAATGGACTATTGAGGGTGTAGTACAACGAGGGCGCTGGAACCGTGCTGGCGCAGCGTGAAACGACCACACACTCCCCGTTGGTCAGGGCGAGGTTCAAGGCTATGTGCACACCTTTAGCCGTGGCCCAGTCTAGCAATTGGTGAATGGTCTCAGCCATAGCTGTGATAATCTTCGGCAACGAGAAAGGCCGGCCATGCAAACAATGCAGGAACAGGGCGAAGATGTGTTCCGAGTCGGTGGATCCAGTGATGGCAGTGTAATATTCATCGCGCAGGACATCACGTATCTGGCGCATCATAGCCGCACGGAAGTTCTCGATATAGCCGTTGTGCATGAAAAGAAAAGGTCCAGCCGCGAAAGGTTGGCAGTTGCTATAGTCCACGGCCTGGCCTGGCGTGGCACTACGCACGTTGGCAAAAATGCACTCAGAAGCGATGTGCCGACTGAGTGCGGGCAGGTTTTGATCGCTCCAGATTGGGCTTGGCGACTTGTAAACACATGGTGTGGCATCCAGGGCGCGATTGTACCATCCCACCCCGAAGCCATCGGCATTGACCACGCCAGAGGTCATCTCGAGCGGCCGATAGCTTTGTACGACCAGTGAGTGTTCCGGCTCGCTGATGACGCGCTCAAGCCGGGTGGCTTTGCCGAGATAAGTAATCAGGCGGCACATATGCAGTTGTCAGTTAGTAGTTGTCAGTTGTCAGTAGGAACAAGAACAATACGGACACAGGTTGCTCTTCCCAAATCACACCCACTCAGTAAGAGGATAGTACTATATTCTGTCTTTACTGGTCACTGGCAACTGACCACTGTTACCCCCACGGCGATGTCTCAGGTTGTTTCAGCAGCGACCGGCGCAGCTGGTCAACTCGTTCTTTGATCTCGGCGTAACTGCGGCCAAAGAGATCAATCTGGGCCAAGACAAAACCAAACTCGCTCACCGGTTTGATCCAGTCACCTGCTGCCGCATAGAGAGCCAGCTGAGGAATCTCGCGAGCGCGCTCAAAGTCCAGCAGGTTCTCTGCCCAATCGGTGCCGAAGGTGACGAAGTTGCACTGTGCCCCTACCGTGCCATTCAGTGCTGGCGGCAGGGTCGGGTTGCGACCACAGGCCAGCGTCAGGCCAGCCTCATAGATGCAGGTTTCCAGGCAGGTGCGGTAGAGGTTGTAAAAGCAGGTCGCGGCGCGGCCGTTGATCTCCGTCAGCGTCACGCTGTCTTCATGGCACCAAAACTCGATATTTAAAAAGCCATTGTCTAGACCGATATTGCGGATAGCTGCGGTCGCCTGCTGTATCAGTTGCTGCTGAATGTGAGCCGGCTGTTGGGAAGGGAGGGAGAAGTTGTCGATCACGCGGGTATCCGGGTAGGTGTTGGTGTCAGTAATGGCCCACAAATACACCTGGTTCTGGTGTACCCAGCCTTCAACGGTCACCTGCTTACCCTCGATAAATTCTTCGACCAGCATCATATCGCGGACCGCCAAGGGATACTTCTGGAGATCAATGTACTGCCGGAAGAACGGATAATACAAGGGCGACCACAAGTGATATTCACGTCGGGCAACGGCAAGAGCACGTTGCAGATCGTCTGCTGATTCCAGCTTGAACCCGAGAATGCCCAAGTTCAGCCACGGGGGTTTCACATAACAGGGATACTCGGTGACCGGCGGATTGTCGTCGAACAGGTCGATGGCTTGGCAGCGGATAGGCGCGGGCTCGCTACGGCGCGAGTAATACTTGTGCAGGCACAAGAACACTGACTCGACGCTGGGCCCAGGAAAACCAAACTCTTCACACAACACGGCAGCCACGAGGTCAGCCACGTCGCGCGAATAGTAGATGGCATCGATCCGATGGGTACGGATGTATTGTCGGCAACGCTCGATATAGTCCAGGATATCGCATTCCGGCGAAGGAGTGCGCGCATTCAACTGGGCATCGAGGAGATGAAACGTATACCCAGGCAACTGAGCCAACGCCTTCCGGTCTCGCGCGGACGGGCAGGTTACGAGTACATCCATCAGTTTCCCCTTTTCTCTTTGCCAGGACGCGCCAGGGGAGGTGTCACCGAGAGCGCAGTGGGCTTCCTGGACTGGTTCTGTAAGTCTTATGAGGCTCCGCATTCTAGTGGCTGCGCATCTTGTGTCAACCAGCATGCGAGTCTGAGGCTAGATCCTTTGCCTTTCCGGCTAAGGTGGGTTATATCGAAAGGGAGCCAGTATATTTCACTGCTAAGACAGAAAGGTGACGAGTATGTTACTCTACCTGGACACTAAACGGGCGCCCAATCCTCGGAAGCTTCGCCTCTATCTCGCCGAGAAAGGTCTTGATTTGCCGATCAAGCAACTCGACCTCAGGGCTGGCGAGCAAAAGACCCCCGAGTTCTTGAAAAAGAACCCGTTTGCCGGGGTACCGATCCTCGAACTGGATGATGGCACTGTCATCGTCGAATCTCTGGCCATCATGGAGTATTTGGAGGAGATCCATCCTAATCCTCCTTTGATTGGTGCAGACCCGGTGACACGGGCACTGGTGCGGATGTGGGAACGGCGCATCGAGATCGGTGTGTACTTGCCGGCATCCCGTATGGTCCTCTCTAAAGGAGAGGTATCAGAGCATGCCCGAAAGACACTGGTAGCCAGGTTGGCGCTGGTCAATGACGGGCTTCAGGGCCGCGAGTGGGTCGCTGGTCACTTCTCCATTGCTGACATCATGCTCCTGATTGGTCTCGACACGGCCCACCACGGCGGGCAATTCACCCTCGACCCAGCCTGGACGAATGTGAGCCGCTGGTACGAGAGGATGAAGGCACGCCCTAGCGCGTCGATCTGAGGGGGACACAAGGGAAAAGTTGGCAAGTAAAGGAAAAGAGAGGCAAATCGGTGGGGCTAACTCTGGGGTGGGAGAGTCCCTCTAAACACCTGCCGCTCCAAGGTCTCCACCCGCCGCTCCAGCTCTCCCACCCGTTCAGTATCCCGGGTGCGGCCGATGATGACCGCATCGGCAAAACGATCCAGCCGCTCGGTGAGGGCCTGAAGAATCTGACTGTGCTGCTCCAGCAACTGGTTGTGGCGCTCCAGCAACTGGCTGTGGCGCTCCAGTTCCCTGCCTTGTCCGACCAGGGTGTTAGCGATGCCGCCCAAAATTGCGACCACTTGGTCCAGCCGTTTGTTGGTCTCTGCACCTTGCTTATCCAGCCGGTTGATGCGCTCTGCCAACAGATCGCGTGGTCTTTTTCCGTTTGTCGCCACAATAGAAAAACCTTAGAGCAAAGTGTGGCCCCTGACAAGTTATCAATGCCCGCTGTCTTCACGTGGAAGTCTCATTCATGACAGCTCTGCCAGCAATGCCCTGGCTTCCTGCAAGTCAGCCGTAGCAAACCCTTCAGTGAACCAAGTGTAGATCTCTGCCAGCATTCGCCGAGCCTCTCCGCGCTTGCCCTGCTGCTGCCACAGTCG
>JACQEL010000759.1 GCA_016200595.1 Deltaproteobacteria bacterium | reverse complement strand
CATCAGCAAAAAAGCGATGGCAAAGGAGCCGGAAGTCGTCCTCGGTGATGACTCCAGTACGGACCTTCCCAGCAAAGACGGACCGGATCTCTACGAGCGCAAGGCGTGCGATGAAGTGGCGGGCGTCGGGGAGCTGCAGGATACGGTCAACCTCCGCCGTGCCCGCCTCGACATGGTAATGCTTGGCGAGCGCGCTTGAATCGAAGAAATACCCAGGCATCTAAAAGCGCTCGTCCCGCTCGGCGCTAAAGTCTGCGGTCAACGACCCGGGAATTTTTGCGAGGGCCTCATGCACCTCCTCGAGGCTGACGCGCTCGTCCGCTTCAGCGGCGCATTCTTTCAGGCACTCGACATCTAGCCAGTCTTCCTCCTGCGAAGACGGCGACAGGGCGGACACGATAAGCGTGACGCGCTGTTGTTCGGGGAGGTCTGGCGGCTCCAGAGGACGGAACACGCCCTGCTCATAGATGGCGGTCAGTGTTTTTTTCATCAGGGCGGTATTGTACCCCGGACTCCGGCGTCCGTCTATTTCCTACGGACGATCGGAAGGGGGATTGCGAACTCTATGTGTCGGGTCCAGATCTCGCCGATCCAACTTCCCTAAGAAAAAAGGAACCGTCATGATTCCCCCCATGAGGCAGAGTTGCAGGATGCTCAAGAACGTATCGCCTTTTTCTCTCGTCTGGTCGCTAGTATGCAGCAAATCGAAAAGCCGAAGTCAAATATATGGCCAGCGGGTATCTGGCAGAGATTGAGAAGATGCACGCTGAAGTGATGGACTATCTCCGCCGTCACGCCCCGGCGAGCCTGCGCCGCTGTCAAACCCGAATTTTCCTGCAACGGCCCCTAAATCGTCTCAAATTCTTGCTACAGAGGAAAGGATGCGTCCGTCGCCGTTGTTAACGGGTGCATGACTGCAAAATCTGGCTCTTAAATCCTCGTGGGTGAGCGCAGTATCGTGGGGATCGATGAGCGATATTGTGACATCATATATGATGTGATGTTATGAAACGTATGGTGCTCGATACCGATGTGGTAGTTGCTGGCATGCGGAGCCCGCGCGGCGCGTCTGCCGCGCTGTTGCTGGCAGCGGATGAGCATGCGGTGACGCTGCTCGCAAGTCTCCCGTTGGCGATGGAGTACGAAGCGGTATGTATGCGTCCTGAACATCGCCGTGCTGCGGATTTGACCAGAGAAGAGGCGAAGGTGTTCATAGGTGCGGTGCTGGCATTGGTTGAGCCAATAGAAATTTACTTCCTCTGGCGACCTCAGCTTCGTGATGCAAATGATGAAATGGTATTGGAAGCAGCGATCAACGGACGGGCAGATGCAATCGTGACCTTCAACCGCAAAGATTACGGCGATGCCGCTACACAATTTGGGATCGAAGTGCTATCCCCTGCAGTCGCAATCAAGAGGATATGAAGATGAAATCGGTAACGACCTATCCCTTACGACTTCCGCACTCAATCAAAGCCGCTGTCGCGCGGATTGCCAAAGAAGATGGAACCAGCATCAACCAGTTCGTGGTGACCGCCGTGGCGGAGAAGCTAGCTGCCCTGGAAACTGCCTCGTTCTTCGCCGAACGGCGGCAACGAGCCGATCTGGTAGCGTTCCGTAAGCTGATGCACCGAAAAGGCGGAGAACCACCGAAGCGGGGAGATGAGGTGTAGAGTGAGTCCTGGATTACGCTCCGCTCCATCCAGGCTACGAAACTTGAATACGTGAATGTGAGAGCTTCCTCAGCACTCCCTCTCCCTGCTGGCGACGAGGCCCCTTTTCCTGTGATCGCCTCTCAGCTCAACAATTACCCTTGAGTTCTCTCGGCTGTGGAATTAGTATTAGAAAAATGCTGAGGAATAACGGACGAAAAAACGCTCGTGCAACTTTCTCCGCAAACAACGATTATTGCCCCTGAGAAACTGTACGATTACGTGTTGAATTTTGCCAATCCGGATGGTGAATCCAAAGCGCGATTTCTTGAGGAGCTAGGCTACAACCAACAAAACTGGCAAACCCTCGAAGCCGATTTGCGTGCCCAACATCTCTCACAAGAGGCCCAGCCCGGCAAGAAGTCCAGGTATGGTGAGAAATATGAAATTGTTGCCCCACTGCTCGGCCCAAACGGGCAAACGCGTTGGCTCCGCTCGATTTGGATGATTCGCAACGGCGAGAGCGTCGCACGGTTTATTACGCTTATACCGGAGAAACAACCATGACCTTTCCCCTTTTTTCTCGTGTGATTCTGAGTGTCGACCTCCCCGAAGAACAGCTGATGGCCGGGGATATGGGCACCATTGTTGAACATCATCCCGCGACCGCAGCCTATCCCGAAGGGTATGAAGTGGAGTTTTTTGCCGGCAACGGGGAAACGCTCGCTGTGGTATCGGTGCCAGCCACGGCTCTACGGCAGGCAACACGACAAGAGGTCATGCACGTGCGTCCTCTTGTCGCTGCGTGATTGCAGGTGCGTAGGAAGGTGAGGTTGTGCCCAACAGGCAGGCGAGGCCGTGTTGAGGAGAAAATAGGGTCAGGTCTTGCAATCATGCATTGTCACTTTACTAAGTGTCAGGGGCAAGTTCTCAGCATGACACTATGACCTTCACCACCTTCGATTACCGACTGACCACTGCGACGGTCTCGATGCCTAGGGGTTTACTCGCCGGACCGAGGGTCTGCAGCTCCTTAAAGCCGTTGGACACCATATCGCAGTACAGCTCCACGCGATTGCCATCGGGATCGAAGAGGTACACACTCCACGTTACGTTGTACACCCAACTTCCTGATACAGCTCTCCCGGTTGGTGCGGGCTGAGGCGGATGGTGCTTTCCGGTCAAGCCGTTTGAGACAATCGAGCAATTTGTCCGTGGTGAATCGGAGCCTTCTTTACCTTCACTGTGTCGCTGGTTTTTCTTGCTCCTGCTTTGCCAGATTCTCGGGGTGCTGGATGACCGCAAGCTCCGCAAGGCCGAAGCGATAAGCTGCACCCCGGGTGCCTGAGGCTCTCGTGAAGTACCGTTCCCAACACCGTTCGGCGGTTTTTACCCATCGCTCACCCTTACACATATACAGAGTCCTGTACATGCAAACTCGCGCCCCTTCCGAGTAGACAACTCCTTGATAGGTGCACTCGGCAGCGACTGGTCCACCCAGCAACAGCAGAGCCATTACCATCCCTAGAATACACTTTGTCATTCGCACTCCTGAGGCTTGTCCGTACCTGATCACGTCTGCCATAGCTCTGTAGAGGTAAAAAAGTCAAGCTTTGAGGACTACGAAAAGGGCGTGGCTCAGGTCTAGGATCCGTGCAAACTCCTGGATTCCCGCCGGAAGCCTGTCCTGAGCGAAGTCGAAGGGCGGGAATGACGTCATGCCCATGAAAACAGGAGGATGGGATCAAGTCTTGTAATAACATATGGCGAGGAACGATGAGGACTGAGGCAAGAGGACTCTAATGCAAAAAGAAAGACCTGACTCTATCCACCACCACTACACCGCGCAACCGGGCTGTCGTTGACGGCCAGTGTGCTACTATCGTTCACAATCTAACAGAAGAAAAGGAGAAGACCATGAAACAATTTCTCGCCGTTGCGGCTCTCACATTCGCACTCGTTGCTATCGCGGCTGTTCCTAAGGCCCAGGCACAAAACTGCCAAGACCTGCTCGCTAATAACCGCTACCGCTGCCAAGTCAAAACTGAGCTTGGGTCGCAGTTCGAGGCTTGCCTCCAGTTCAGCTCGCCTGGGAGTCTGTCAAGCAAATTTGATATGATCACTGAGGGTCCTGAGTTCCAAACTACTCTGGAGTGCGAATGCAAAGCCAAGAGCGACTTTAACAATCCCAAATTTAATCAGTCTATCGAGTTCCTCTGTGGCAACGAGCAGTATGGCGACGCCGCCGAAGGCAAGGCTGGGGGGCATGGGAAAAGGATCACCAACGGTCAGTATTTCTTTAACAGCACGCCCGACCTGTCTTATATCTTCCAGTGTACTTTAGATGCCACCTGTCAGATACATTGAGTCATCCCAGCAGCTAGGTTGCTTAGGGGGTGTTATGCACTTTTGCGGAGGGGTGGGGTACGCTGGGCGGATGCAGAGGAAACCCTTTTGCCATCCTGCTCGCTCGCTTTTCCTTACCGCAATTTGCCTGGGAAAGAAGGAAGCCTCTCTAGCCGGCTTGAACTGGTAATTCCGTCGAGGTCACGTTTTTCAACGCCCTCGAAGACAGCGAAGCCAGTTACCGTCATCGTACCGTCGCGGTGAAGAATGATTTCTCTGCGAGGCAGTCGGGTAAAATCACTTGGTTGGTAACGACTGGTGAGCAGGTGGAGATGTTGGTTGGTAGAGCCGAGCAGGCCGCGGCCTGAGTGCTGTTCTCGCACATACGGGCCAGCCACCAAGACGTCGATCGAGGCCAGGATTGTCGGACCCAGCGGCATCGTCTGGATACGCTTCAGCGTGTAGCCAGAAAAGATAAGAATACTCAGCGAGGTCTGGCGCAATCGGCGCACCAAATCGGCAAGCGCTTCCGGTTGCTGGAATGGCTCACCGCCGGAGATTGAGACCCCTTCGATGCCGGGGAGTGTGATGAGATCTGCCGCGAGGACCTCAGCTTTTGTCTCGTACCCATCGTTCGGCTCATGGGTGGTCGGATTGAAGCAACCGGGACAGCCTAGGGTGCAGCCTTGGAACCAAATCACCGCCCGTAGCCCTGGCCCGTTGGCGCGACTCGTCGGTTCAAACGCGTGGAGGCGAATTTTCATAGTAGTTCATCACGATGACTGAAATGGAGAGCAAACCGTCAGGCCTGCCGGCCTCTCTTGCCCGTCATGCCCGCGCAGGCGGGCATCCAGGGAGAACAAGCAGAGGCCTACAGTTATCCTGCCTGGATTCCCGCATTCGCGGGAATGACACAGCCATTATCCCTACTCTGTCATTCCGGGCGAGCACCGCGAGACCCGGAATCCAGGGAGAGTAGGCACCGGCCTCCGGGTGTTCCGCCTGGATTCCCGCGTTTGCGGGAATGACACAGCCATTATCCCTCCATCATTTTCACCACGACAAAGCAATAAGAAAAAATTTTCCCAGCGCGCTACGCGCGCTTCAATAAAGGGTAAAAGGATAAAAGAACAAAGAGTCATCAGAGAGTCCTGGCACAGCGGAAACCGTCGTTGACGAAGTGGTAGTCCGGCCTATAGAAGTTGCGAAAGGCACACCGGAAGGAGCCTGGGTTGACGCTGTTCCACGACCCGCCCCGCAACACCCGCGCGCCGCCTTCTTTTGGTGGAGTGAGATCCCCGCGCTGGTAGCGTTCGTACGCCCCGCTCTCATACCAGTCCACACAGCACTCCCATACGTTGCCTGCCATCTGGTACAGCCCCCATGGACTACTCCCCTCCGCGTACTGCCACACTCCGCAGGTCTCTTCGCGCCCCTTATTCTTGTCGTTCCGGCACTTGTTCGCATCCCACTCATTACCCCACGGGTACTCTCGTCCATCCACTCCCCGTGCTCCCTTCTCCCACTCGAACTCACTAGGCAGCCGCAATCCCGCCCACTGACAATATGCCTGCGCGTCGTCCCAACTCACGCACACCACAGGATGATCTGCTTTCTGCAGCGGAAAGGTCTTCCCTTTCCACACTGGTGTTCCATAGTTCGCTTTATCCGGTGGCTGGTGGCCGGTGGCCTCTACAAACCGAAGGTATTGGGCATTAGTCACCGGGTGCAGGGCCAGATAATAGGCGGGCAAGTACAGCGGAAACTTCGCCTCCCCCGCCAGAAACTCCCCGGCCGGAATCAGCACCAGCAGCGTCCCGTCCTTCTCGTTCTTAATGATCGGCTCGCACCTGAGCACTTCAGCCAACCTGAAGTCCGCCAGACTGAGCATCACCCACGCTCCGACAGGAGTAGTACCACGTCGCCGTTCTCCAACTCCATCTCCTCTTAGACAATCAGGTCCTGCTCACGCGCCTGTGATTTGACCAGGTTGTAGGCGTAGCGTTGGTTCACCTGCTCCAGAAATGACTGTTGGCGAATGCGGGTGTCTTTCTCCACACCCCACCAGTCGGCTACCACTTCGTAGTCCTGCGCCTGGCGGCGGAAGCCGATATCATAGGCGGACCCGGTGTTCACTACCACATCCGCTGTTTCGCGGTTCCCCTGCCAGCCACGTACCACCAGGTTTTGGCCTTCCTGGAACTGATAATGCAAGTCACGCAGCGCCTGGACCAGGTGCGCACGCTCGCGCATCTGCGTCCGAATACGAATAAAGTGTGACATGTTGTTTCCTCCTACTATAGGTTTCCTCGTTGAAATGTGGACGACAGAAGACTGGATTCCCGCTTTCGCGGGAATGACATAACCGAGGGCGTCGTGCTGAGGCTACAAAGCTCGTCGTGCCCGCGCAGGCGGGCACCCAGGAGCTTTAAGCAGAAGCCTTGGGTTAATCTGCCTGGATTCCCGCTTTCGTGGGAATGACGGAGCCGTGCTTTACCCATCATCTTGAGTTGAACTACTCCTATGCGGTTTCAATCACCCTGCCGCGGCCAGCCGTGGACGCGCGGGATTCCTCGCTCGACGCCGGCGATGCCAGCCCCTCTGTTTTCCACCGCCGCAAATTCTCGATCATAACCGCGTGGGATGTGGACACCGGAATGACCTCGGCCAGCGCCGTTTCCAGGTCGGCCTGTTCAATTTTCCGGTTCTGGTCGGCGAATGCCGTGAATTGCGCTTCGCGGATCACACGCTCAATCTCGCGCCCCACGAATCCGCGGCTGCGCTCGACCAACTCGTGCAAGCGCAGACTTCGTTCTGGAAACGTCACGCCAGCGCGTTTCAAGTGAATGATGAATATCTGCCGGCGCTCCGTCTCGTTCGGTAAGTCGAGGAAAAACGTGCGATCAAAGCGCGCCAGCAGTTCGACCGGCAGCGCCGTGACGTCGTTAGCCGTGGCGATGACGAACACCGGCGACTTGCGCTCCTGCATCCATGTCAGGAAGGTGCCGAAGACAGACAGTCTGACATCGCTTGTGCCAGAGAACGCTTTTTCCATTTCGTCTATCCAGAGAATGCACGGGCTGACCGCCTCGGCAAGCTGGATCGCGTGACGAGTGTTCTTCTCCGACTCACCCACCAGCGAGCCAAACACCGCCCCCATATCCAGCCGCAACAGCGGCTGCTTCCACATCCCCGAGGTCATCTTGGCACTCAAGCTTTTGCCGGTGCCCGGAATACCAATGAGCGCCACCCCCCGCGGATAGGGCACCCGTGACTGGCGCGCCTCCTCGCTGAAGGCCGTCTCCCGTTTGGCTAGCCAGGCTTTCAGCAGGTCGAGGCCACCAACATTTGCCTCGCCCTCTTCGGCTGGCCAGAACTCTAGTGCGCCACTCTCGCGGATAATTTGTCGTTTGGCCCAGGTGACTCGCTCAATGCCACGGTCGTCAAACCGCCTGAACTGCGCGTACACCTGGGAGAAGGCCAGTCGCGCCTGGTTGGTCGTCAACCCCAGCGCGGAATTGATGAGCTTCTCGCGCACCTCCCGCCGCGGCAGTTCCTCGCGCCGCAGGTTGCTCGTGACATCATCGAAGAGGCGGCCTAATTCCTCGCTCCCCGGCGGCGGTACGTCTAGCACCATCACGTCGTCCTTGAGTTCCACCGGCAGGTCACGCACCGGCGTCACCATGACCAGAAACTGGTTCTCTTTGCGCAGCTTCGGCGCCATATTGCGCAGCCGGCGTGTCACCGAGCCCTTTTTATCTCCCCAAGAGTGGTGGAAATCCTTGAGCACTACCACACACCCTTGTGGTGCCTGCTCGGCCAGAAACTTCAGCAGCATATCTGACGTCATATCTTTATTGGGCACAGATTGCGCGGCTTCGCGCACCGTGCGTAAGCCATCAACCATATCCCAGACATAGACGCCGAGCTTTGTCTCTAGCCCAACAATCGTGCGAATCACCCGGTCCTCTTCGTAGGTTACCAGGTTGATGAGCGGGACGTTCGCGCGAAACAGCCCCGTTAGCTCCTTTGCCAGATCCATGTCAGCCATGTTGTGCGCCTCCCTTCTACAAACGAGGACCTCAATCCGCGTCATTCCCGGTCGGCGATAACCCCCCTGTCATTCCGGGCGAGCACCGCGAGACCCGGAATCCAGGCAGGATAACTGTAGGCCGCTGCTTATGCTCCCTGGCTTCCCGCCTGCGCGGGAATGACGTTCCTGTGAGGTTTCTGCCCCAACGGTCGGCGATAACCCCCCTGTCATTCCGGGCGAGCACCACGAGACCCGGAATCCAGGCAGGATAACTATAGGCCGCTGCTTATGCTCCCTGGCTTCCCGCCTGCGCGGGAATGACGTCGTGATGGTCTATCCCTTATCCTTAATACTTTGAACTACTAGAGCCTTACTACAGGATGCTTCAACAGAAGCGTCTTACCCGCCAAATTATCCACCGCCGTCACCAGCAGCCGCCGGTTGCCGTCGATCTCGAACGAACACAAAATCCGCCGCTTATCACGCTCCCGGTTGATGGGCGGGTCCGCGACTACGAACGTCGGGTTGTCGGAGTTCAAACAGATATGCTCATAATCGGTGGTCACACGATCGCTGGCGCGAAACCTACCTTCCGCGTCCACTATTGCCTCGTCCGTCTGGCGTCGCTTCATGCGTGAGACCTCGAAGATCTGCAGCCCGACGCGGGTTTGCCCGTCGGTCGAGCCGTTACACCAGTAGCGCACCTGGTCGGACGGCGTCGGGTATTCTGTACCGATCTTGAACAGCGACTTGAACTCGTATCGTTTCTGCTCCCGATTGTAACTTTCGATCGCGTAATCATGCTGGAGCACGGGTGCCACCACTCCACGACATGCGCCGCGCACCACGCAGTCGAACGGATGGTCATACGCGACCTTGTCCTGAAACGTCTCCTCAAGCAGACGGCGGACGGCCGGAACCAGACTCGTGCCGCCGGTGACCAAGAGCCGGGTGATTTCCGCACGGCGCAGCTCCTTAGCGACCGTCGCGTTCTCGATGGCCTCGTTCAGTGTCTCGCGCACCTGTTTAAGAAATTCCTTCGCCACCAGCAGGCACCCGAGGCATGCCGTATCGGCCGTGTGGTAGTTCCCCGGTCGCCCGCGTGCGCATTCCAGGCAACTCCGTCGGTAGGTGGTTTGCAGCAGCCGGGGGGCGCGGCCCAGGTCGTTTACAATAGTCATCTCGGCTTCGTTCCCTTGAGGGTCAGACAGCTGGATCTTCACCGACTCGGCCTGGCGGAGGATCAGATTTTCGAGATCCCGCCGATCGGCGGCGGAGACGTTGTGCCGCGCGCAGAAGTCCTCGGCAAGCCAGCCGTCGATATCCATACCGCCCAAGACGCACCCCGCCTTCCCCAGTTGCACGGCTTTTTTGCCTGACTGCTCGGTCAGGTCCAGCCGCACCGCCGAGACGTCCAGCGTACCGCCACCGAAATCGAACACCACGAAGCGGTCATCCTTTCGGGCCGCGCCGTAGTAGCCAAAGACACACGCGGTGGGCTCGTCGAGCACGCGCAGTTTACGAATGCCCAACGATTCGGCCACTCGCCACAGCCAGTCCTGAAAATTTTCGAACGCCTCTACCGGCACCGTGAACGTGAAAGTGTCATCGGCGAAGGAGGCCTGGTCGAACGCGTAGTTGAGTACCAGTTGGAGGAACTCCTGGCCCGCCTCGGCCGGGCTCTTGTGACCCTGCGCGGTTCTCTGCCTGAAGATGTTAGCGAAGGTGTTAGCTTGGATGATCTCGCGCTTCATCCACCGCACCGTATCCTTGTGCTCGGCCAGACCACGCGAGACCACTTGATCGCCGACGAGCGTCTCCTGCTCGGCATAGTGAATGACCGACGGCACGACCCACACCGCGTGCTCTTCGCCGTCGGGTGTCAGCCGGTAGCGCAGCTCACTGCTGATCTGCGGAATGTGGATGGTTTCCGCCCGTTCGGTGGTTTCGTTGTAACGCGCGAGCACCGTATTCGACGTGCCAAAGTCAATCGCCACTTCACTCATAGAGTTTTCCTCATGCTCGGATTCTCTCGTCTGTCATATCCGTCCCCGCTTTCGCGAGGGCAGGCTCTGGCGGGCATCCAGGAACCACGCTCCACCCCCTCGATTCCCGCCTTCACGGGAATGACGTCGCCTGCCTCCGTCATTCCGGGTGAGCGACGCGAGACCCGGAATCCAGGGAGAATAGGCACCTGCCTCAGGTTGATCCGCCTGGATTCCCGCCCTCCAACTTACTCCTTATCTTCAGTCTTCTCTGTCGTCTCCTTGGCGGTTACCATCGCTTTAAGGAGAACTTTGCCCTGGTAGCGGTAGCCGGGCATCCGCACCACCACCGGCGAGCCGGCCGAGACCATGCCGCCGCTCATGCGCTGGTGGAACGCGACATCAAACGGGACGTGTTCGCCGGCGGAGCCTACCTGCTCAAGCCCAGCGGCGTGCAGGTGTTTTTCCACGCTGCGGAACAGGCGTGTCACGTCGGCGGCTTCGAGCGACTGGCCTGTGTCGGCATGAGCCGCCAGCAGCGAAAAGTTCGCCAGTGGCGCCGCCAGTTTCTTGAATAACTCGCCAATTTGTTCCTGGCCGGCACCCGTCGTGGCCCGTTTCGCGGTTGCCTCGAGCGTCGCATACTCTTTTTGCATGGTCACGATCCGCTGATCGCGCGCGCGCAGGTCCATCTCCAGCGCGGCCAGCCGCGCGTTGACCGTGGCCTCGGTAGTTACGATGACTGGCGGTTCGCGTCCGAGCAGCGCGTCTACGAGACGAGTGATGTAGCTCATATTGACCTCTCCTCCGTTCGTCATGCCCACCCCACTCCGTCATTCCAGGCGAGGGCCGCGAGACCTGGAATCTAGGGAGAGTAGGCACCAGCCTCCGGTTAGTCTGCCTGGCTTCCCGCCTGCGCGGGACTGACGTAGCCCCACTCCGTCATTCCGGGCGAGCACCGCGAGACCCGGAATCCAAGGAGAGTAAGCACTAGCCTTCGGTTAGTCTGCCTGGCTTCCCGCCTGCGCGGGACTGACGTAGCCCCACTCCGTCATTCCGGGCGAGCACCGCGAGACCCGGAATCCAGGGAGAGTAAGCACTAGCCTTCGGTTAGTCTGCCTGGCTTCCCGCCTGCGCGGGAATGACGAATCTTCAGGACACTCTACATTTCTGCTTTCTCAAATACTCCAGCGGACTCGTCGGCTTCAGGCTCCTCCTCTATTAAAGTCCCGTCTGTCACCCGGTCGGCCAGCAACACCTGGAGCACGCGGCGCACAGCGCCATATTTACCCATGAACGCCTCCCGTGGCGCCGAGTTCAAAGTGTCCAGGTCTCCAGGCGTTGCTTTCGTCGGCCAGAACCCCCACACCCAGGTGGCTCCAGCAAATTCATTTACCCAGTGGTTGCTGTCCTTGACCTCGTCTTGGTCCAGATCCCAGCACAGCCCCGTGGTATATCCAGCCAGTCGTACCAGCCAATGTGGGCTGAGCTGCACCACGCGCGCGGCCTGGCCCTTCAGCGCACTCTTGGTCGCCAAAGCGGCGACAATCTGCACACCGTCCGGTGGCGTGGCTTCCGGTAGCCGTTTCAGCAGTTCTCCCTCGTCCAGATGGGACCAGGTGCCGCTCCGTCCTTCCGCCAGCCAGTGCTCGAATACTGAACTGGCCTCTTGCGCAGAAGGAGGCGGAGGAGGCAGTCCATGTCCGTCGCTTTCCGCTAGCACCGCCCGGTACAAGCTCTTCTGGTCCGCCTGCTCCGGCTCCCAGCCTGACTTGCGGAACTCCTCAAGCAGCGGAAACCCGTATTTGAGCGGCATCTTCTGCAACGCCTGGAAGAGATGCGGCCAGTCGCGGTGCCTCAGCATGCTTTCGATGGCCAGCCTGATCTCGCTCACGGTGCATTCGCTCAGCGGCTTGCGGCGGCCAAAGAAGCCCTGGCAGCGGCGGTCGCCGGTTCGCACCACTTCCATTGCGTGGGCCTTCACTTCATCGGTGGCGCGATCGTAGGCGCGCCGCAACTCCTGGAACTCGAAATCCTCTTGAAAGTAGGCGTCTAGTTGACGGGTCACGAATAAGAGCAGACATGCGTCCTCATGGTCCGACGGCCGTTTGCCCGTTTCGATGCAGATCGTGGCCACCACCCCACGCGGTTCGCGTATCGCCATGTAGCATAAAGTATCAATCGCATCACGTTCCGTGAGATTCCGCAGCGCGGTATCTGCAGCAGCTCGGACCTGCTCATCGACATCCGCCAGCGCCTCCACCAGCAGCGGCACCGCCTCGGCATCGGTCGCGGGACGGTTGATAAGGAGAGATAACAGTACCCGGACTTTCGCCGGTTGGCTGGCTATATACCCGCGCTCCCGGATGATGGCACGGAGCACGGCTGTACGCTGCGTTACCCATAGGGCGCACAGGGCGTCGATCGCGTCGCGCTTCTTGAGGTTTCGCAGCGCGGTATCCGCCGTAGCCCGGACCTGCTCGTCGGAGTCCCTCAGCGCTTCCACCAGCAGCGGCACCGCCTCGGCAGAGGAGTCTTCGGCTAATTGCCGGACGGCACTGCGCCGCATCCAGGTTCCAACCAGCGGCCAGCGATTCTCCAGCCGTTTCTTACTTCGCTCCAGTTGTCGCCGTTCCATAGTGCACGCCCCTCAAACGTTACTACTCTGTCCGCGTGACATTGATGAACTGATCGCGTCTGCGTCATTCCCGCGAACGCGGGAATCCAGGCAAACTAACTGGAAGCTAGTGCTTATTCTCCCTGGATTCCGGGTCTCGCCGTGCTCGCCCGGAATGACGAAATGGGGTGAGCATAACGGTCTGCTGGCTATTTCAATCATCGTGATGCAGTCCTCGCCCAGCCTGGTCCAAAGACCGCCGCGCCGAGCAGTTTGCGTCTCAATCCCATAGTATCTCCGTGTTGCAGGTGCCCGATCCAACTCATGACTGAGGCCCGCACGCGGTCCAGCGGGATGCGGCCCTGACTATGCTCCCGCGTCAGCTCCGCCAGTTTCCGCTGGAAGCGCACCCCGGTCCGGCGGCGCAAACGTCGGTGGTCCGCATACACCTGCCAGCCCAGGAACGGCACGCCGTCTCGTACCGGCATCACGTGACATTTTGTGGGGTGCAACCGCAACCGCAAGCCGTTCAGGTAGTCCTGGATCGAGCGCAGCATGCCGCGCAACTCCTCGCTGCTTTCGCCAAACAACACGAAATCATCCACGAACCGCAGATATGCTCTAGGCCGCAGCCGTTCCTGGACAAAGTGGTCGAAGCCGTCCAGGTAGATGTTCGCGAAAAACTGGCTGGTGAGATTCCCGATCGGAATCCCGTGCCGCCGATGGAAAGGCGTGAACAGGTCGTCGCCCGGGAAGTAGCGCACCACCTCCTCTTGCGGGTTCGCGTTGGCCACGATCCGCTCGATCAGCCACAGTGTGTCCCGGCACTTGATCTTGCGGGCAATCGGCTCCAGCAAAAGCGCATGGTCAATACTCGGGAAATACTTCTCGATGTCGCACTTCAAGGCAAAGCGGTAACGCCGGGCAAAGGACGTGCAGCGATCCAGCGCCGCGTGCGTTCCCTTGTCCATGCGGTTGGCGTAACTCGCATGAATGAATCCGCGCTCGAAAACCGGCTCGATCACCCGGCACAGCGCATGATGAACGACACGATCGCGGTAGGGCGCCGCGCTGATCAGCCGCCGTTTCGGGTCTTGAATGTAGAACGCGCGATAGGCGCCCGGTTGGTAGGTCTTGCTTAGCAAGTCTTTGCGCAGCCCGAGCAACTCCGCCTCCAGGTTGAAGTGAAAAGCGGCCACGTCCGGGCGATAGCGCTTGCCCCGCCGCGCCCGTAGCGCGGCGTCATACAGATTCTCGAATGCGCACACCTGTTCGTACAGTCCGCCTACCCGCTTCACCTTGACCCCTTAACCACAAAAAATTTCGCCTGCGGTGCGCATAGCACACCGCAGGAAAAGGGTAAAAGGATAAAAGAGCAAAGGGTCATCAGAGAGTCCTGGCACAGCGGAAACCGAGGTCGTCGAAGCGGAAGTCCGGCCTGCCGGCGTGGCGATAGGCACACCGGAAGAGGCCTGGGGTGCCGAAGCCCCACGACCCACCCCACAACACCCGCGAGCCGCCTTCTTTTGGTGGAATGAGACCCCCGCGCTGGTAACGTTTGTACACCTCCGCGTCATACCCGTCCGCACACCATTCCCACACGTTGCCCGCCATCTGGTACAATCCCCACGGGCTGCTCCCGGCTCCGTACTGCCAGACCTCACTCGTCGTTTCGCTTCCACGATTCTTGGAGTTCCGGCACCTGTTCTCGTCCCACTCGTTTCCCCACGGATACTCCCGTCCATCTGTTCCCCGCGCCCCCTTCTCCCACTCCAACTCACTGGGCAACCGCAATCCCGCCCACTGGCAATACGCCTGCGCGTCGTGCCAATTGACGTTGACGGCGGGGTGCTCCGGTCCCGCGTGCGCTTTCCAGTCCTTGTGATTGCTAGTCTCCCGCATATACTGTGTGTACTGCGCATTGGTCACCGGATGCAGGGCCAGATAATAGGCCGGCAGCCGCACCGGGAACACCTTGCTTCCTTCGTCATTTCCCGCTCCTCCCGCCAGAAACTCTCCTTCTGGAATCAGCACCAGCAGAGTGCCGTCTGGCGCGTTCTCAATCAGCCATTCCATATCTGATCACATTTGATGAGCAAACCCGGTAATCCACTTTTGGAAGCACGGGCTTCTAGTAGTTGTCAGCGTGAAGTTCATGAGTAGACAATAGTTTCGTCATTCCCGCGAACGCGGGAATCCAGGCAGGTTAAACCGAGGCTTCTGCTTGAGGTCCCTGGATGCCCGCCTGCGCGGGCATGACGGTGATGAGTCCATCAAAATCCTCTGGACAGAGTACTACTAGCCTATGCTTTGTCACAGGCTGGAAGCCTGTCCTCCCTGGTTTGTCAAAATTACTGAGAGCCCTTGGTAAGCAGGATGGGACCGGATGGCGTTCGCCCGAAGGGCTACCAGCCTCCCGGTCCCTTTTTGGTATTCGGCCACGCCCACTCGGGCGCGACCAGGATGAGGCCTGGACTCTCGGTGGCACGCCCCGGCTTCCGTGGAAAACCGGGCCCCGGCCGCGAGCGCGCACGATGACTGCGTTGTGTGCGCTCGCACGAGAGTGCTGGCACAGCGGAAACCGTTGTTGTCGTTGCGGTTGTCCGGCCTGTTGTTGTTGCGATAGGCACACCGGAAGTTGCCTGGGTTGTCGTTGTTCCACGACCCACCCCGCAACACCCGCGAGCCGCCTTCTTTTGCTGCAGTGAGATCCCCGCGCTGGTAACGTTTGTACGCCTCCGCGTCATACCAGTCCGCACACCATTCCCACACGTTCCCCACCATCTGGTACAATCCCCACGGGCTGCTCCCGGCTCCGTACTGCCAGACCTCACTCGTCGTTTCGCTTTCCTTGTTCTTGTCGTGCCGACATTTGCTCGCGTCCCATTCCTTTCCCCACGGGTACTCCCGCCCGTCCACCCCACGCGCCCCCTTCTCCCACTCCAACTCGCTCGGCAGCCGCAACCCCGCCCACTGGCAATAAGTTTGCGCGTCCTCCCAACTTACACACACTACGGGGTGATCCGCTTTCTCCAGAGGAAACGTCTTGCCTTTCCACACGGGAGACCCATAGTCCGCCTTATCCGGCGGCCGGTGGCCAGTCGCCTCCACGAACCGGCCGTACTGGGCATTGGTCACCGGGTGCAGTGCCAGATAATAGGCGGGCAGGTGCACAGAGAACACTTTTCCGCCTTCGTCATTGCCCGGCCCTCCTGCCAGAAACTCTCCTTCTGGAATCAGTACCAAGAGTGTGCCGTCTGTCGCGTTCTCGATGAGCAGGTCCATCGTCGTGGCCTCAAGTTAAAGTCGTCGTGATGTCCCCCTCCTGGATTCCCGCCTGCGCGGGAATGACGAAGCCCCACTCCGTCATTCCGGGCGAGCAACGCGAGACCCGGAATCTAGGAAGAGTAGTCACTGGCCTCCAGTTGTTGTGCCTGGATTCCCGCGTTCGCGGGAATGACGTTGCCGTGGGGATACTGCTGTAATCATCACATACGTTCTGCTCGCCTCTGCTTTCGCGAGGGCAGGCTCCAGCGAACATCCAGGATTCATAGCACCTCCTCCCAAAGGTCCCGCCAAGTAGGATTGGTCTCCTCAATCAGACGTATCTTCCAGGCCCGATGCCATTTCTTCAATTGCTTTTCTCTGCTGATAGCTGACACCATGTCGCCATGCATTTCGTAATGCACCAAACGATGTACACCGTACTTTTGGGTAAAGCCTTCAACCATGTCGTTCCTGTGCTCCCACAAACGTTTCACCAGATCGCTCGTCACTCCAATGTACAGAGTGCCATTCCGTTGACTGGCAAGGATGTAGACACAGGGTTGCTTGGGCATGGAAATTCCTTGTCATTCGCTCTACTGATAAGGACTCGTGGCCGTCGTGCCCGCGCAGGCGGGCACCCAGGAACCTCAAGCAGAAGCCTTGAGTGAACCTGCCTGGATTCCCGCTTGCGCGGGAATGACGATAGAGTGGACAATTCATCCATTTCACCTTGACGTGGTACTGGCCGGCTTGGCGCCGGTCACGGCCCACTGCTCCAGCGCTATGATCTCGGGCGCGCGCGCCTTGGCCAGCGGGAACGTCTCTTGGATGGCGGCGTGAATGTCCGCCGTCTCCACTTCCCGATTCGCGTCGAAGGCATGGAACAGCCCGGAGATCACCGCCTGCTCTAACTCGGCGCCGGAAAACCGCGCGCTCGCCGCAACCAGACTCTTGAGGTCGAAACGCGCGGGATCGCGCCGGCGCTTAGCCAGATGAATCCGCAGGATTGTTTCGCGCGTGTCGTTTTCGGGAAGGCCGACGAAGAACTTCTCGTCAAACCGGCCCTGCCGGAGAAACTCGGGCGGCATGCTGGTCAAATCGTTGGCGGTGGCCACGACGAACACCGGACTCTGTTTGTCCTGGAGCCATTGGAGGAAGGTGCCGAAGACACGATCGGTGACGCCACCTCCACCTTGTCCTCCTACGCCGGCAAACCCCTTCTCCAACTCATCGATCCAGAGAATGCAGGGGCTCACCGCCTCGGCAATGTGGATGGCACGGCGCAGGTTGGCTTCCGAGGCGCCCACCAGGGAACCGAAGATCCGGCCCACATCCAGGCGCAGCAAGGGCACGCGCCAGGCACCGGCCAGGGCACGCGCCGACAGACTCTTGCCGCACCCCGGCACGCCCACCAGCAGGACACCCTTGGGTTGCGGCAGCCCGGCATAGCGTGAGATCCCGGCGAAGACGGGAGCGCGGGCCGCAAACCACGCAAGCAGATTGTCGAGCCCGCCGACCTCGGCAAAGGATTCCGAGGTGTGGTAGTACTCCAGGATGCCGGACTTGCGGATGAGTTGCGTCTTTTCCTCGATTACGATGCGGCCCGCCTGAACGGAAAGGCCGCCTGCCTCGATAGCGGCACGCCGTAAAGCCCGCTCAGCCTCGTTGACCGTGAGACCGGCGGCAGCCCGCACCAGGGCGGCAACATCTTCCAGTCCCAGGTCCACGGGCACGCCTTCGGCTTTCAACTCGTCGGCGAGGCGCTGGACCAGCGGTTCGAGCACCGCCCGATCGGGGAGCTGGAAGACGGTGAGAGTGACTTCTTTTTGCAGTTCCTCGGGCACCTGAAAGAAGGGCGAGAGGAATAGGACGGACTTGCGGGTCATGCGCACGGCACGCGCGGCGTCGCGCACCAGGCGCGTGGTGACAGGCGTGAAGTGGTGGTGCAGGTCGAGAAACACATAGATGGCGTCTTCCGGGTTCTCGATGGCATGCACGAGCGCGGCGGTGGGGTCCTCCACCGAGTTAGGAGTCGCCAGCGTGCTGGTCTCGTCGCGCAGGCCCTGCGAGGCGCTCCACACATAGACGGCGCGGCGCTTGCCACGATCTTCCGAAAGCCGGGCGGCGATCGCACGCACGGCCGCGAGCACTCGCTCCTCTTCGAACGAAAAGACGCACACCAACGGATAGCTGGCGCGGATGAGAATCTCCAGACGGCTCTCATCGTCGTCTGCGAGGCGAGCACGGCGGGCAGCAGTTTCGAGGTCGCGCACGACTTCATCGGCTGTGCGATAGCGCGTCTCGGGGTCCTTGCTCAACATCTTGCGCAAAATGCGGATGACCCGATTGTCCACCGCGTGCTCGCGCAACGGTGCTTCGGTGTAGCGGCCGGACAAGACCTTGTTTACCACTTCACCGACATCGCCGGTAAATGGGCGGCTGCCGGTCAACATCTCGTAGAGTGTGATCCCCAGCGCCCAGAGGTCGGCGTTGGTACCGGCGGCGCCTTGCAAGAGTTCGGGCGCCATGTACTCGATCGTACCGATGAGGGTGCTGGCCTTCTCAGAGGTCCGGGCCAGCACGCGGGCGATACCGAAGTCGAGCAGCTTGGGCACATTCCCGGGGGCAAGAAAGATGTTCTCGGGTTTGACGTCGCGGTGCAGGACGTGGGCGGCATGGGCAAAGGTCAACGCTTCTGCGACCAGGCCAGCGTAGCGGACCGCTTCGGCGGGCGGGAGGGCGCCGAGCGTGCGGAGTTTGGCCCGCAGGCTCTCGCCCTCCAGGTACTCCATGACCAGGAACGACACGCCGTCGTACCGCTCAATGGCATACAACTGCACGATGTTGGGGTGCACGAGGCGTGCGCTGACGGCAAACTCTTTCTCCAGTTCCGCCAGCCCTTCGGCGTCCTGTTGGTGAGGAAAGCCGAGTGCCACATACTCCGCCGATGTATGCTGGCCGGGGTGGCGCCCCTTGTAGACGCTCTTGAACGCGCCGGTGCCAAGGTAGGCTTCCAGCGTGTAGGGACCAAAGTGCTGACCGGTTCTGTAGGGACCGCCCTGGGACATGGTTACATCAATCCTTGATTCAACTGTGCCAATGCTGGTAGATCATCGTGATGAATCTGAGGGACAGCAGCTCGTCATGCCCACGCAGGCGGGCACCCAGGAACTTTGAGCAGAAGCCTGGGGTGAACCTACCTAGATTCCCGCGAACGCGGGAATGAGGTTTGTGTTGTACCGCACCTGTCGTATTTTCCTCGTCATGCCCGCGCAGGCGGGCAGCCAGGAACCACAAGCAGAAGCTCCGCATTAACCTGCCTGGATTCCCGCGTTCGCGGGAATGACGGGGGCACCGTTTAGCTATCATCTTCACTGCGATGGTTTCCTTACACCTCGAACACCCGCTTCGGTTTCTTCGGCACGGGCGGCGGCTCTGCCATGGCCACGTCTTGGGTCGCGGCTGCGGAGCGCTCGTCAGGAATCCCGGAGGCCCAGCGCCATTTGTGACGTGCCTCGTCGCGCAGCTGTTCGATGATCCGGGCCAAGGATTTCGCTAGAGGGACGGTCTCGGCGATGGCCCTCTCTAGATGACGGTCCTCCAGGCGCGCGTTTTCGCCTTCCGCGAACGCAGCGTAGAGCGCCGAGATCACTCCCTGTTCCAATTCGGCACCCGAAAATCCCTCGGTGGCCCCGGCATGCCGCGTGAGGTCGAAGTCGCGGTAGTCGCGGTGGTGCTTGGTCAAGTGGATGGCGAGGATCGTGGCACGTTCCTGCGGCGACGGCAGGTCGATGAAGAACACCTCGTCGAACCGTCCTTTGCGCAGGAGTTCCGGCGGCAGGCTGTCAATGTTGTTGGCCGTGGCGATGGTAAAAACCTGCTTGGCGTTCTCCTCCATCCAAGTAAGAAGCGTACCGAACACCCGCTGGGTCACGCCACTATCACCAGCACCGCCGCGGCTCCCCGCCAGTCCTTTCTCAAGCTCGTCGATCCAGAGCACGCAGGGCGCTACCGCCTCCGCCGTCTTGATAGCGCGGCGCATGTTATCCTCCGACTGCCCCACCAGGCCGCCAAACACTTTGCCCAGGTCGAATTTGAGCAGCGGCATCTGCCACTCGGCGGCTACCGCTTTCGCCGTCAGGCTCTTCCCGCAGCCGGGCACACCGACCAGGAGCAAGCCTTTGGGATTGGGCAACCCGAATGCTCGCGCCGCCTCAGAAAACGCGCGCCCACGCGCTCGCAGCCAGCGCTTCAGTTCGTCCAGCCCGCCAATGGAGCCGAAGCGTTCCGGCGAGGCATAGTATTCGAGCATGCCGGACTTGCGGATGATCTGCTCCTTTTCCGTGAGCAGCAGCGCCAGGTCTTCGGTGTCGATGCGACTATTAGTGACAATCACTTTGGCCAGGGCGTTTTCAGCCTCTGCGCGGGTGAGGCCGTTGAGCGCCTTGACGATTTGCTCCCTGCCGTCACCTTCCAGGTTGACCTCTACTTTCGGGTTGTCTTTCATCTGCTCGACCGTGTCATCGAGCACGGCGGCTAGTTCGGCTTCGTCAGGCATTTCCAGGTCGATCACGGTGATGTCTTTTTCAAGTTCCGGTGGGATCTTGAGCACAGGCGACAGCAGGAGCACGGTCTTACGGGCAGCTTTGAAAGGCGCGACCACGTCGCGCAGTTGCAGGATCGCCAGCGCCGCGGTCGGTGAGCGTTCATCCAGGAAGGGATGAAAGTCCTCAAGGATGAAGACGCCAGGCTCGGCGAATTCGAGCAGAAACGGCAGGATGCGCTTGGGATCGGCCGTTTTCCGGTCAACCACCTTCAGGTCGGTGGTGCATAGCCCACGCGAGACGGACCAGATGAACAGCTTGCGCCGCGCGAGGTCGCCCTCCGCGAGGGCTTTGCCGGCCAATTCGATCGCGCGGTCCTCTTCAGCGGTCACGAGATAAAGGAGGGGGTAGCCAGCCCGGATGTATGTGCGCAGCGTCTCGGCAAATGAAGTCGGCATCAGGACTCCTTAATTGGGTGAGTTTTTCTTAAAGCCTTATCTTTCCTGACTTTCTGGATTCCCGCCTTCGCGGGAATGACGAAGACGGTGGGCTGCTCTACTGCCCATCATGCCCGCGTAGGCGGGCATCCAGGTTTTCTTTTCTTCTTCCTACTAGGCACAGAAACCTGCCCTTGAAAATATCAGGACTCTCTTTCGGGCTCTTTTTCGGGTTCCGCTTCCGTCTCGGAGTACTCAGGCTTCAAGACGCGTTCGCCGTCTTGTGTCCCGAGGCGTTGTTCCAGTTGCCGCGTAAATTCAACGCACTCCTCGCCTGTCGCGCCCAGCACCTCAATAGTCTGTGTACCGTCTTTGCGGATGATGATTTTCATTTTTTTCATAGGGCTACTCCCGGATTCCCAACTCCCGTTCAATCAATGCCTCCACCCATTTCTGGATGGACGTGTCTTCTTCGGCGACCCGTATCCGTAAGGCTTTGTGAGTGTCAATGGCCAGCCGCACGATGATCGGGCGGCTGGTGTCGGTCTCTTTAAGGTCATTTTCACTATGAGGCATATGCGTATTGTACTCTCTTTGATAATAATATTACAAAGATAAAAATATATTAATGAATAAATTAAGTCAATGATAGTAAAAACGAGGAGGAGGGCTTGCAATCATACCCGACGAGGAACGATCAAGACTTCTGAACCTTGTGCGTCGTACACTTCTGTGCGACGATGAGGCAGTGACCGGGGCTGAATTCATCCGGCGGATCAGGAAAAAAGCCAAGGCCCGCCACATTGAGGTCCGCTTTGAAGCCCGACCGGGCAAAGGAAGTCATGGGAGGCTATACTACGGCGTCCGCTTCACGACGGTGAAGGATCGGAAGAAAGAGATTGGCCCTGGGCTGTTGTTGAAGATGCTGACCGATCTGGGATTGAGCAGGGACGACATAGAGGAGGACAGGCAATGAGGACTTTTTGCTATCCTGCGACAGTGACTGTAGACACGGCTGGCTTTTTCCTAGTCACGTTTCCTGATGT
>JACQEL010000758.1 GCA_016200595.1 Deltaproteobacteria bacterium | reverse complement strand
TGAGGTCCTTTGGTCTGGGCCGGTGGGGAATATACGCCGCAATGGTGTCCGCGACTTCTTCAAGATTGGTAAATCCCTCCGGCCGCGCCGTCATGAAGGCACGAATGCGATCGACCCCCGCTTGCTCGACCCGCGGAGTAATATCAACCAAGACCACCGCAGAGCTCACCGGCTGAAGGGCTTCCCCTTCGGTCAGCAGAGCAGTCATCCCTCCCAGCGAAGCACCAACCAGAACAGGGCGTTGCTGGAAATGGTTTAAGACGCGCTGAAGATCCCCGACAAAAGTCTCGATTTGATAGTTGCCGTCCGGCGACCAACCACTGTCACCATGACCACGCAAATCTAAAGCCACCGCGTACCATCCTTGCTCGGCCAGGGTACGCGCTGTTCCTCCCCAAGCGTGGCGGGTTTGCCCACCACCGTGCAATAACAGGACTGGAGCCGCATCGCTCGCGCCCCAGGCGTCTCCCACCAGTTCCACCCCATCATTGACTTGATAGCTCACCTGCTGTGGGTTGAGCTTCATTTCACCATTGTTCATCTTTCTCCTCCTCCATTCTTTTCTGCCTCTGGAGCTGTTCTGCTACCAGGGCTCTTAACTTTTTAGAGGACTCCCTGTCCTGCGGCAAGAGGACGCGGCTTGCGTGTCGCCTAATCTCAGGGATAAGATCGCTGCACCTTATCTTCAGCATAGGAGGCTTTCATGAGCGCAGAGAACGAGAAGATCGTCACCGATATGTGTCAGTCCTTGCGGAGTGCGGACATGACCAAGGTCGTTTCTTACCTGTCTGCAGATGTCGTCTATCATAACATCCCCTGGGCTCCGGTTACCGGACATGCAGGCGTGCGGGAGGTCCTGGACCCTTTCGTGCAGGGCGCCAATTGCGCCCTCGAGCGTATGGATATCAAGCATACAACCTCTGCGGGCAATGTCGTCATGAATGAGCGGCTGGAAACCTGGCACAAAGGCAGCGTGAGGCTGGAGCTGCCGGTGGCAGGCGTGTTCGAGGTCAAAAATGGCAAAATCACCCAGTGGCGTGATTATTTTGACGCCGCCACTGTCGCACCTCTGATGGAGGCGATCCAGGGGAAACGGCAATGACTCACGTCCGCGCTGTATTGTTCGACTTCGGCGGCACGCTCTTCGACTACACCACACTGGCGGAGGGAGAGCGCGACAGTATAGTGGCCTTGGCGCGTTGGGCAGGAGCGACGACAGAAACAAAAATGATCCTCCGTGCCTACCGAGCTGCGCTGAAGCGGGTGTTCTATGAGTACCTCCCTCGTCCCTACTACTTGCATCGCGATCTTTTCCGCGATGTTTTGCTCGCCATGGCCGAAGATCTCCAGGTCGCCATTACTGAGGAGCACCTCGCGCGCTATCGCGCCCTGCAATACGAACGACGCGAGCGGGACTTTCTTTTGCGAGCAGGGGTACACGACACGCTAACGGCATTGCGCGCCCGGGGTTGTCATCTCGGGATTGTCAGTAACGCCGATGACGATCAACTCTCCCATATGGTCAAGTTAGGACAGCTGGAATCCTATTTCGACTCGCTGCTCTCCAGCGAACAGGCGCGCTCCTGCAAACCCGATCTGGCGATCTTTCAAGAAGCGCTCCAGCGCGCCGACTGTGCACCGGAGGAGGCGCTCTTCGTAGGAGACTCACTGCAGCAAGACATTGCCGGAGCGAACCGTATGGGACTCCAGTCTGTGCTGATCTGGTCAGACGCCGAGCGCGAACCTCCGGCGGGAGAGCATCGGCCGCGGCACGTCATCCGACATATTCCCTCCCTGTTGGAGTTGGTCCCTTGACGATGAATCCTGTGAAGAGAGGAACGGTATCATGGCGTCTTCGGTTTTGCTCTACCTGATCCGTCACGGCCGCCCGAGCGCCGGGTTTGCCGAGGCACAGGACCCTGGGCTGGATGAGGTTGGACGACAGCAGGCGGAAGCGGTTGCGCAGGAACTTGCGGCGCTCGGCCCCTTGGCGATGCTCACCAGTCCACTGAAACGTGCCCGCGAAACGGCAGTCCCGCTCGAAGCCGTGTGGAGAGTACAGGCACGAGTCGAGCAGGCAGTGGCAGAGATTCCTACGCCCACTGCAGATCCCCTAACCCGGTCCTCTTGGCTCCATCAAGCCTTGCGAGGACGGTGGAGCGAGTTGCCGACCGTGTACCAGCAGTGGCGAGAACAGGTGGCCGCGGCCCTGAGTGCGCTCACAACTCCAACTGTGATTACAACGCACTTCGTCGCGATCAATGCCGCGGTAGGTGTGGCCACCGGCGATGATCGCATGATCTGCTTCGAGCCGGATCACTGTTCCTGTACCGTGTTAGAGGTCGCAGACGGTACGCTCCGGGTCGTCACCCTCGGGCGTCAGCGCGCCACCCGAATTCTTTGATTGCAGCGGAGGACCTCATGACGACAACTCCAGCCGTATCTTTGACGACCGATGCCGTGCCTGTCCTCGAACCGCACCGCTTTCCTGAGGACCGCCTCGAACGTTACCTCCGTGAACACGTGGAAGGCTTCACGGCGCCCCTGAAAGTCCAGCAGACCCAGGGAGGGATGTCCAACCCAACCTTCATCCTGACCGACGGCGCGGGAAAACACTATGTGATGCGCAAGAAGCCACCGGGGAAACTGCTGCCTTCGGCCCACGCCGTTGACCGCGAGTTTCGCGTGATTTCGGCGCTATTGAGTACGAACGTACCGGTGGCACGCTCTTACGTATTGTGCCAGGACCCT
>JACQEL010000769.1 GCA_016200595.1 Deltaproteobacteria bacterium | reverse complement strand
TTCGGACGCCAGATGCCGGGCTGTTTTGCACCTGAAACGTGGAACCTGAAACTTGAAACTTTTGCACTGTAAGCTGCCCTTTCAGCCGATACAGCTCTGCCTCGTAGAAACGCTCTCCAGTTCTGTTTACCAGTGTCAGCGCTTCGGACAATGTACTCAACCCTTCTTCGGCCTGCCCCACTTTCCCATAAGCCTCGGCTAGCAAGGCAAGGAAATGCGGGTAGAAACACTCCGCCCCGGTGGCCTGCCAGGCAACCAAGCCCTGACGTATCTGAGCGCCCCCTTCAGCCTCTCGGCTCTGCTCGGCCAGCGCCCAACCTCGAAAGATTGTGCCCATCGCTAAGAAAACCGGAACCCCATGCTCGGTCGAGAGCACAATCCCTGCCTCGGCCTGCTCTTTAGATGCCTGCCTCTCCCTGCGGAGTCGATGGCACCAGGCAGCAAAATCTAGGGCATAAACCAGGCTGTAAGGATGAGATACCTCCCGGGCCAAGGTGACCGCCGCTTGGCTTCTCTTTAAGGCTTGGTCCGGATAGCCAAGATGCCACAAGGCCAAGGCGGCAAAGCACAAGCTACTCATCCCAGGGTCGTGTCCATACAGAAAGGCTAGGGAGCGGTGCTCCTGGGGATCGTACAGAGCAATGCTCTGCTCCACATGGGCTTGGGCAGAGGCCACGTCTCCGAGACAGAACAAGGAGGCTCCCAGCGTCCAGTGGGCCTCGACGAGACAAGCCGGATCTTGTTGACTTTCAGCCAGCTTGAGAAGCTGCTCTGCGAGTTCATATGCTGTCCTGTGCTCCGACCGCACGACATAAAAACTCCACAGTCCGTTCAGCACTGGGCAAAGCTGCGGAGTCTCTCCTATCTGCTGGCACAGCGCCCGCGCCCGCGCATAGGACTGTTCTACTTCTGGAGCTGCATACCCTTTAGCAGCCATCAAAACCGGGCCGAGGGTAGTTTGCAAGGTCAGCTCTTGCTGCATACGCTCAGAGGTGTCCGGTAGAATCTTAAGTAGCTCCAACCCTTTGGTGAGGTGACTGATCGCCTCTACATTGGCCGAGCGTTGGGCGGCTCTCTGCCCTGCCCGCTGCCAGTACGGGAGAGCCTGTGCGATGAGACCTGCCTCTGTGTAGTGATGGGCCAGCAGTTCGGGTTGGGTTTCTTTTGTTTCTGGAAATTGTTCCTCCAACACTTGAGCAATCTGCTGATGATACTGCTGTCGGGTGCTCTTGAGTAACGATTGATAGGCCGTGTCCTGAATGAGGGCATGCTTGAAGAGGTAAGTGGCCTGCGGGGTCAGCCCGCGCTGATACACCAGTTCCGCTTCCACTAACTGCTTGAGGCTCTGCTGTAAGACCTCTTCATCTCTAACCGTCGACAACCGGTCCAGTCGTGCCAGTAAGGATGCCTGCATAGTAGAAGGAATCGCCAAGGGCGGCAACGGCCCACTCAACTCATAGTGGTCATTGACGGCGGTGAGTAATCCTGACTCCAGCACCATTTTGGTCAGCTCTTCGACAAACAGCGGCACGCCATCGGTCTTGGCCACAATCTGCCGCAACACCTCCGACGGCAGCATCTTCCCACCTGTGACCTGTTCTACCATTGCCTCGACCTGTGACCGTCCTAAGCGGTTGAGTGTGAGCTGAGTTATGTGTGAACGAGGCCGCCAGGGCGGCGTGAAGTCGGGGCGAAAGGTCAGTACAGTGAACACCCGGCTAGTAGGAATTTGGTCAAGATAAAGAGTGAGCAACTCTAGTGTGGAAGGATCGGCCCAGTGCAGGTCTTCCCAGGCGCAGTACACGGCAGCCTTCTCCGCTTCCTCTACGATCCACGCCACCAGCGCTTCTTGGGTCTTCTGCTTCTGTTTCTGTGGACTCAGCGTAATGGGGGGAGCACCCTCAGGATGCGGCAATGAGAGCAGGGCAGCCAACAGTGGAAGAGTATCGGCCTGGGGGAAGCGATAATGCGCGAGCAGCTGTGTGAGTTTTGCCAGCTTTGCTTGGGGCGTATCGTGTGGGGCAAACTGCAAGAGCCGCTGCAGGTGATCGATGATGGGATAGAAGGCGCTGTTCTGGTGATAGGGCGAGCAACGAAACTCAATACGGATAGCTCCTTCAGCGATGACCTGCTCTTTGAGTTCCTGCATGAGACGGGATTTGCCGATACCTGCTTCTCCACTGAGCAACACCACCTGCCCTTCACCCCGCTTGGCTCGCTCCCACCGCTCTTGTAATAACCCCACTTCGTGCTCGCGCCCAACGAGCAGCGTCAAGCCGACGCCGACGGCTACCTCAAAGCGGCTGTGCGCCTCGCTCTCCCTGACGACCCGATACACCGACAGCGGAATAGAGATACCCTTCAGCATTTGTGGCCCAAGGTCCTGGCATTCAAACAAGCCGGCCACTAACCGCTGCGCAGCCGCACTGAGCACAACGGTGTCGGGCTCGGCCAATCCTTGCAGCCGTGCAGCGATGTTTGGCGTCTCGCCGAGCGCCAACTGTTCCCGTTTGTCTCCGCTGCCCATCTCGCCCACAACCACCAAGCCAGTATGGATACCGATACGCACCTGAAGTCCGGCCTTGAAAGACCGGCCTACTCTCACCTGCCGCTCTGCGGCACCCTCCAGCACGTCGTGCTGCTCCGACGGTAGCCGGGGGTTTGAACCCTCGGTGTCCTGCATCGCCGCAAGGATGCTCAACCCTGCCCGCACCGCCCGCTGCGTATCATCCTCGTGCGCCGTAGGGTAACCGAAGTAGACCAGTAACCCATCCCCCAGGTACTGAGCGATATGACCCGCGTAGCGTTCTATAACCGCCGCACTAGTCTGCTGGTAAGCACGGACCACTTCACGCAGCTCTTCGGGATCGAGTTCCTCAGAGAGCGCAGTCGAACCGACCAGATCACAAAACATCACGGTCAGTTGACGGCGTTCGCCCGCGGTCAGTCTAAGGTTTAGGTGCTGGGTGCTAGGTGTTGGGGGTTGGGGACTGGCAACTGGCAACTGGTCACTGACAACTGCCGTTCCGCCGACCCACACCAGCACTTTGCCGCCTTCATCCGCTGCTACGCGCTCAGCCTCGATCAGTTCGTCTTTAAGTCCTTCGAGGTAGTCGTCGTCGAGGGTGAACTGGACCTTCAATGCGCGATATGACACCCGGCCTTTGCTCTGCAGCAGCTCTCGCACCTGCGCCAGCACTTCAGCAAATGTCATTTGTCTGCCCCGAAGGTCTTCAGCACAGTGTTGGTCGTGGTGTCACGAACGGCGAAAAACCAGGTACGACAACCGAGGTGATGATACCACCACTCTTTCTGGACCCCGGCTTCGTTCTTGCGTGCGTACAGATAGTCAGCCCATTCACGCAGGGAGGCCTCCTCTGTTGGCCTCTGGCGAACCTCTCCGCCAAAACGGAACTCGTAGACACTCCGTTCTCCACAATTGGGGCAGCACAAGAGAAAGGACATAAATACCACCTACTACTCCATCAACATGATTCTGATGGCCTCGTTCCCGTCATGCCCGCGCAGGCGGGCATCCAGTTTCTCCGCCCCCCACACTCTGGATTCCCGCTTTCGCGGGAATGACGCTGCCATTGTCGATCCATCACTTTCACCGTGACAGACTACTATCGATGCGTGGACTTTTTCCACCCCGGACCGCCGGCAAAAACGACATTGGTGCCGACCAGCGGGAGGCCGGTAATCATGGAGGCCTCCAATGTGAGGGCTCGCAGATCCTCGGGCTCCAGATCATGCACGTCGGCCTTGCCGCAGGCACGCGCGAGCATCTGGATCTCCAGGGTCATGGCATGGAAGAAATTGACGACCCGCTCGGCGCCCTCGTCGATATCCAGGCGTTTCACCAGCTCAGGGTCCTGGGTAGTGATCCCTACCGGGCAGCGCCCCGTGTGACAGTGGTGGCAGGCGTACGGCTCAGTGCCCAGTTTGTGATAATCCTCGACGTAAATCGGCTTGTTACAGTTCAGCGCGATGAGCGCGGCAGTGCCGACATAGACCGCGTCTGCTCCGAGAGCCAGTGCCTTGGCGGCATCAGGGCCGCTGCGGATCCCTCCAGCGATGATCAACTGGACCTCTCCGTAGAGCCCCATGTCTTCCAGAGCCGCTCGTGCCTCGCATACTGCTGCCAAAGTGGGAATACCAGTGTGGTCCATTAACAGATCAGGAGAGGCTCCGGTTCCTCCTTCCATCCCGTCCACAACCACGACATCTGCCCCAGCCTTTGCCGCCAGCGTCACGTCGTCGTACACCCGGCTGGCACCCATTTTCACAAAGATAGGGACCTGCCAGTCCGTCGCCTCACGCAGCTCTTCAATTTTGAGGATCATGTCATCCGGCCCGAGCCAGTCCGGATGGCGGCAGGGACTGCGCTGATCCACGCCCGCGGGTAGGTCCCGCATAGCCGCGATTTCGTCGGAAACTTTCGACTCCAGCAGCAATCCGCCAGTCCCTGGTTTCGCCCCCTGCCCAACGGTGAGTTCAATCGCATTCGCCATGCGTAAATGGTGCACATTCATGCCGTAACGGCTCGGAAGGACCTCGTAAATCAAGACCCGTGAGTTTTCCCGCTCCGCCATCAGCATCCCACCATCACCAGTGGTAGTCGAAGTTCCCGCCTGAGTGGCGGCACGCGCAAGCGCGACTTTGGCGTTATAGGAAAGCGCGCCATAACTCATGCCGGTCACCATAATAGGAATGTCGAGCTCAAGGGGTTTCTTGGCAAAACGCGTCCCGAGGACAGTCTTGGTCGAGCACTTTTCTCGGTACCCTTCTAGCGGGACGCGCGTGAGCGTACAGGGAATGAACGTCAAGTCATCAAAGGAGGGCAAAACACGACTACGCAGTGCGCTAAACCCACGAATGCGGTATCGTCCTAGCTCTGCCTTCGTCTGGATGTCCTCAATAGTCTCCGGACGCCAGATGTTGCTATGTCGTAGAACCGCCTCGTCTCTCACAGTGCCTCCCTCCAGGTGGCGAACTCCTTCTTATCGAACCGCCACAACCGCCGGCCAGCCACAACCTTCTGAAAAGGGCGGGCACTGGTGATGCCGTACTGGGTGAGGGTGGAGGTGAGGAATTCGCGGTCCTCAGGGGTTAGCTCTTGTATGACTGCGTCATTGCCAAACTCGGCGATGCTTCCGCCGACAAAGATACGGCCCTCATACATGGAGTCACCGAGTGCCTCCCCGGCATCTCCGCAGACAATGATCGTGCCCTTTTGCATCATGAAGCCGGTCATGTAACCACAATTGCCCTGGATAATAAGGGTGCCGCCCTTCATGGCAATGCCAGCCCGAGCACTGGCGCTGCCGCGGACTACCACCGTACCGCCACGAATCGAAGCAGCAGCACTGTTCCCCGCGTTTTGCTCGATGATTACTGTGCCCGACATCATCCCTTCTGCTACCCCCCATCCGGCGCTGCCGCGTATCTCGACAGAGGGTCCGTCAGCCATGCCGGCGCAGTAGTAACCCACACTGCCCTCAAAGACTAGCTTGACCGGCTGCAAGACGGCCACCCCGAGATTGTGACGGGCCTGCGGACGGAGCACCACAATTTCCTGCTCACCGTCACCAATGAGCCGGCGAATCTCTTGATTGATCTCTCGCGTGGTTTTCCCTGTGCATTCGACCTGTCTCACCATGGTCCCCTTCCACAGCCGTGGGTCAACTCGCTGTAGCAAATCAGCGTTCAACCTGCCACGTCTGTACTTGCTTCACTCCCGGCTCCCAGACCGGGAAATCCCCCCCCAGGGCGGTCTGTAAGGCTATCTCTTCGGTGGCTAGTGCCACGTAGGCGGCAGTCTCGGCAACTACCAGCGGCTTAAAGCCAAAGGGGTCTTTGACAAAACCCAGGCTATCAGCCGTGGCTGCCAAGTAGGAGAAGGCGCCATCAAAATCACGGAGAGAGGACTGCAGGGCCGCAGTGAAACTCGCCCCGTGGGTCATCTGCTCAGCCAGATATAAGCCGATAATCTCGGAGTCGTTCTCGGTGTAAAAGTGATGGCCGCGCTGTTCATAACGTCGGCGTAGTTTGTGATAGTTGGTAATGTGGCCATTGTGTACCACCGCCAAATCAGGCAGACCATGAGCCCAAAAAGGCTGGGAGTGACTGAGATCGACCCGGCTCTCGGTAGACATACGGGTGTGCCCAATGCCGTGGGTTCCAACTGAGGCAGAGATGCCGTACGTCAACTCTAGGTTCTCCGGGGAGCCCACCTGTTTTACCACTTCTAGTCTCCTCCCCATACTTACCACCTCAATGTCCTCTCCCGCCGCTTCGATCACGCTCTCCAGGCGAGTCGCATCCCCCTGGTAGTCGACGACGAGACAGAGGTATTCTCCCTGGAGCGATACCTTTACTACTGAAGCGAGGTCTTTCACCCGCTCGGTGACCTGCGCCCCCTGCACCTCGGCCAGGCCCTGCTGCCCGAGCTTGACGCGAAGGACAAGGAGACCGTCGCCAGGGTCACCATAGAGCGCTACTCCGGCGGAGTCCGGCCCTCGGCGCCCTAAGGCGGTGAGCATGTTGAGCAGCACTTGGCCGACCGGCGCTTGTCTATTCCCACCCTTGTCAAGAAACCCGACAATCCCACACATAGATATTCCTTGGTGATGCTAATGAATTTTGACGATCAAAACCGGCAATCAAGTTCTTGGTGGCACGGGCTTCTAGCCCGTGCTTGGCAACAGGCTGGAAGCCTGTTCTACCTGGCTGCATTACCGAATTCATTGATCAAAACCCATCAGGGGTAGCGTGCGCTGTGCGCACGTCTTTCCTATACGCCACTATTTTCGTGCGCATAGCGCACGCTACGGCATTCAGGCTCAGGGGCATGAGTGTACGAATCTCCTGCCGTCTGATTTAGAAGGCAAATGCATACCCCGTCAGCGCTTTAACGAATCGCAGCGTACAGTGCTCGCCGCTATAGAACCGCTACAGCAAGACAGAGATGCGATGATAACACTACCTGCGTGTGTGCCACTGGCGGCTGGTCTCAATACTGTCCGGGAAATTTTTCTGTCTCGTGCCAAAGACCGGGGCTTTGCCCTTTGGAGTGCGGGAGCCACGCTCCCGCTTTGGCTGGGCAGTGCCACAGGCCACACGGCCCGGAGCTAACGCTCAGCGCCCGGGAGCCAAAGCGCCGTCCAGGCCGGCGCACTCCATATAGGTGTGCCTCTGAGGCACAGCGCAGTAAATTTATTCCGGACAGTATTGGGCTGGTCCGCCAGTGCAACCGGACCACACGGGTAGCCAGCTACCCGTGGCACCCGAAAATCCAGATCTTGGTATATTTTTCCTATAGGGCGCTGCCTTTTTTTGCGGCAGCAACTCCTCCGCACGACAAGACAGCTAGCGTGCCGGTCAGTGGGTAGACTGAAGCTGGTCTCTGGTCGGGGCGTGTTTTGCCGTCCCCTTTGCTCCATACCAGGCATCCAGGACGCTGTACACCCAGAGGCCAAAGTAAGGCAATACGATCATCACCAGAATTGCGGCTGTCGATAAATGAGCCGGACGGTAGCCCAAAAGCAAAGAAACCGCCATGGCACCAAACAGCATCCCTTTGCCGCGTTGCTTGTTATACAACTGCCCAAGCCCCGGAAAGAGTACGGAAAGCGACGCCGCCATCTTGCGAGTGCTTTTCTTTCTCATAGCTAGGAGCGTAGCTCAGGAAAGCGATGAAAACCATTACCGGCTCACCGTGCCGTCTTCCACAGTCTCGAGGTCAAAGGCAGCAGCCAGAAGAGCCTGCGTATAAGGGTGTCCGGGTTGTGCGAAGATCTTGGTTGTGGGTCCTTGTTCAACAATCCGGCCGGCGCGCATCACAATGATTTCATCGCTGAGCGCGCGGACCACACGCAGATCGTGACTGATAAACAGGTAGGCGAGATTATACCGCACCTGGAGTTCGCGCAGGAGATCCACGATTTGCGCCTGTACCGAGAGGTCGAGCGCCGAGGTGGGCTCGTCGAGCACGACGAAACGTGGTCGCAACACCAGAGCGCGAGCAATGGCGATGCGCTGGCGCTGGCCGCCGGAAAACTCGTGAGGATAGCGATCACGGGTATCGGGGTCGAGACCGACTTCCTGCAAAGCCTGCTCGATCAGGGCTCGTCGCTCTTCCGGGCTGTCGCCGAGCTTGTGGGCACGCACCCCTTCCTCAATGATCTGACTGACCGACAGGCGCGGTGAGAGCGAGCCGTACGGGTCCTGGAAGACGATCTGCATTTCGCGCCGGAGCGGCCGCAAATGCTGCGTGGACAGGCCCTGAATCTCTCGTCCACAGAATTGGATGTGACCTTCACTGCCGATCAGACGGAGCAGGGCGAGACCAAGGGTGGTCTTACCCGAGCCGCTCTCACCGACGACACCAACAGTGTGGCCTTCACGGACTGTCACGCTGATTCCATCTACCGCTTTGACGTGAGCGACGGTACGGCGCAACACCCCAGCCTTGATCGGGAACCATACCTTGAGGTCCCGCCCAACCATAACCACCGGTGCATCGGCGGGGGCGGTAAAAGGGCGAGCTCTGGGCTCGGCCGCCAGCAGACGACGGGTATAATCATGGCGGGGGCACGCGAAGAGGTCCTCAGTCGGGCTGGTTTCGACGATCTCACCCTCCTTCATCACACAGACGCGATCGGCGACTTTTCGCACAATGGTAAGGTCGTGGGTAATCAAGAGGAGCGCCATGGCAAACTTTGCCTGCAGCTCTTTGAGCAACTTGAGGATTTGTGCCTGAATAGTGACGTCGAGTGCCGTCGTCGGTTCATCGGCAATCAGCAGGTCAGGCTCGTTGGCCAGCGCCATAGCAATCATCACGCGCTGGCGCTCGCCGCCCGAGAGCTGATGCGGATACGCATTGAGCCGCTGTTCCGCCCCCGCCAACCCGACTAAGCGCAAAAGTTCCAGCGTGCGTGCGCGGGCTGCGGCACGGCCCAGGGCCTTGTGCACGAACAGGACTTCATTGACCTGCTTCTCGATGGTGTGCAGTGGGTTGAGTGAGGTCATTGGCTCCTGGAAAATCATGGCGATACGGTTGCCGCGCACCTGCTGTAATACAGTTTCCTGCGCGCCGACCAGCTCCTGACCTTGGAACAAGATACTGCCACTGGGATGGTGAGCAGGTGGATAGGGTAAGAGTTGGAGGAGTGAGAGCGCGGTCACCGACTTGCCAGAACCACTTTCGCCGACCAGGGCTACAGTCTCACCTGTGTTAATCGCAAACGAGATGTGACGTACAGCCTTGACCTCGTCGCCCGGTGTAGCAAAGGAGACCGACAGATCACGAACATGGAGGAGCGGAGCTACTGTCATATTATGTGATTAGGCTATAGAAGAGCCACACCTCATAGTCATAGGGTCTTGCGGGGATCGAAGGCGTCGCGTACGGCCTCGCCGATGAAGATCAACAGACTCAACATAACCGCCAGTACGATAAAGCCAGTGATCCCTATCCACGGCGCTTGCAGATTAGCCTTGCCCTGCGCCAGAATTTCGCCGAGCGAGGGCGAGCCCGGCGGCAAACCAAAGCCAAGAAAGTCGAGTGAGGTCAGCGTCGTGATTGAACCGTTCAGAATAAACGGCAGGAAAGTAAGGGTTGCCACCATTGCGTTGGGAAGCACGTGCTTGAACATGATCACCGGGGTACGGACGCCGAGTGCCCGAGCGGCGCGGACATAATCGAAGTGACGTCCAGCTAAACAACAGCATCAGCCCCAGGAGCCACCAGAAATTGGGCTCGACGACGCTAGCCAGGATGATCAGCAGATACAGGATAGGCAAGCCACCCCAGATTTCGATGAAGCGCTGAAACAACAAATCGGTCCAGCCCCCGAAATAGCCTTGAATGGCTCCAGCCAGCACCCCCACGAGCGAACTCAACACCGTCAGTGTCAGGCCGAACAAAACCGAAATGCGAAAGCCATAGATCAACCGAGCCGTGAGGTCGCGGCCCTGATCGTCAGTACCGAGCCAGTTATCCTTTGACGGCGGAGCCGGGGCTGGTACCGGCAGATTGTAGTTAATCGTGTCATACCGATAAGGGATCAACGGCCAGATTATCCAACCCGTAGTATCGATGAGCTGAGCGACAGTGGGGTCGCGGTAGTCTGCTTCAGTGGGCAGCACGCCACCGAAGGTTGTCTCCGGATACACCTGTAGCGCGGGAAAGTAGAAGTGACCGTCATATTTGACCAGCAAGGGCCGGTCATTAGCAATCAGCTCGGCAAACAAGCTCAGAATAAATAACACCAGAAAAATCCACAGCGACCAGAAGCCGCGCCGATTCGCGCGAAAGTTGGACAGTCGTCGCCGAGTCAGGGGATTGATGCTCCAGCCGAGAAAGGTGTCGTCTGCCACCGGTTACACCTCTCGGCTGGCGAAATCAATGCGCGGATCAACCAGCATATAGGTCAGGTCACTGATCAAGTTCAACAGCAAACCGATCAAGGTGTACATGTACAGCGTTCCGAACATAATGGGATAGTCACGGTTGATAGCCGCGTCGAAGCCGAGCAGCCCCAACCCGTCCAGCGAGAAGATCACCTCGACCAAGAGCGCGCCGGTAAACAGGATGCCGACGAAGGCGGCAGGCAGTCCGGCGATGACAATCAGCATCGCGTTGCGAAAGACGTGACCGTACAGCACCCGCTGACTGCTCAGCCCCTTGGCTCGGGCAGTAACGACGTATTGCTTGTTGATTTCGTCAAGGAAAGAGTTCTTGGTCAGCATGGTCAGTCCAGCGAAACTCCCGATAAGCAGAGAAACGATCGGCAAGGTGAGGTGCCAGAAATAGTCGGTGATGGCCGCAGTCCAGCTCAATTGCTGCCAGTTGTCAGAAGTGAGACCGCGCAGCGGAAACCAGTCAAAAAAACTGCCGCCGGCGAAGAGGACGATCAGGAGAATGGCAAACAGGAAACCAGGAATGGCGTAGCCGATGATCACCACAAAGCTGGACCACACGTCGAACGCCGAACCGTCGCGCACGGCTTTAGCGATGCCGAGCGGAATCGAAATGAAATAGACCAGCAGCGTCGTCCACAAACCAAGCGATATCGAAACCGGCAGTTTGTCCAGCATCAGGTTGATCACCGGCCGGTCTTGAAAGAAGCTGTTGCCGAAATCGAAGACGAGATAATTCTTCATCATCAGCAGGAATCGCTCAGTAGGAGGCTTGTCGAAGCCATAGAGCTTTTCGAGCTGATGGACGAGTTCGGGATCAAGACCACGCGCCCCACGATACTTGCTGGAGACATCGGCGCTTTGGCCAGCACCCGCCCCGGACACCTCACCACCGACCGAGCCGCTCACGCGGGCGGTGGCTTCGATGGCGGTCCCTTTGATCCGCGCAATCATCAACTCGACGGGTCCGCCGGGTGCCGCCTGAACGATCACAAAATTGATGACCATGATCCCCAACAGCGTGGGAATGATCAGCACGAGACGGCGGATGAGGTAGGCGAGCATAGAGTTTATCTATAGGAAAAACACACTAAGATATGGATTTTCGGGTGCCCCGGGGAGCTGGCTACCCGTGTGGTCGGTTGCACTGGCGGACCAGCCGCCAGTGGCACACAAGCAGGTAGTGTTATCATCGAATCCATATCTTGTCGTAGCGTTTCTATAGCTAACCAAATGAGGGGCACAGCAAAATCCGGAGTGTCACTGAGAATGATCTTTCCAGTGGCACCGCCGGCTCGGCGGTGCGCACCAGCCAGCGGCCGGTGCCACTATTTCTGCGGCATGAGGGTTCAATCCATATCTTGGTGTGACGGACATATAGCTGACGCAGAATGCTATTTGACCACTTCGCCTTTGCGTTGGCCCAGTGCCGCTTCTTTTTGCCCATCGACCCACCAGGTGTCAAAGTCGAGGGCGTAGGGGGGCGAAACGCTGGGCCGGCCGAACTTGTCCCAATAGGCGACCCGAAAGCTCTGCAGGTGCCAGTGGGGAATGACGTATTGCCCCCACAAGAGGACGCGATCGAGTGCGCGAGTACGAGTGACGAGGCCCTGGCGATCGGGAGCCGCGATTAACAGCTCAACGAGTTTATCAACCACCGGATCTTGAATTCCGGCGAGGTTGCGGCTGCCCGGGACACTGGCGCGCGCTGAGGTCCAGAAGTCAACTTGTTCATTGCCTGGAGACATCGACTCTGGCCAAACGCCGACCGTCATGTCGAAGTCGAAGTTATCGAGGCGGTTTTGGTATTGGGCTGTATCCACGGTCCGAACGCGGGCGGTGACCCCAAGTCGCTCAAGGTTTTTCGCAAAGGGTAAGGCGATGCGTTCAAACGAGGGATCGGCCAAGAGAATCTCAAACTGCAGTGGTTCTCCTGTGCGTGAGTTGACCAGTTGTTTATCTTTAATAGTCCAACCCGCTTCTTGGAGCAGACGTAGGGCTTCGACCAAATTATTGCGGATATTGCCCGAGCCATCGGTCGTCGGCGGTTCATACGCCTGGGTGAATACCTCTGGAGGAACTTGTCCACGAAACGGCTCGAGGATCCGTAGCTCGGCAGGACTTGGCAGACCTCCCGAGGCAAGGTCAGAATTTGCGAAATAGCTCTTCGTCCGCGTATAGGCGCCGTAAAAAAGATTCTTGTTAGTCCACTCGAAGTCAAAGACATAGCCCAGGGCTTGCCGCACCCGACGATCCTGGAAGATCGGGCGGCGGGTGTTATAGACATAGCCCTGCATCCCGCTGGGAACCTGATTGGGGATTTGCTCTTTCTTAATCAGCCCCTGAGTCACTGCCGGGTTATCGTAGGCCGTGGCCCAGTTCTTCGCCACATTCTCCTGGCGGAAGTCATACTGCCCGGCTTTGAAGGCTTCCAACGATACCGTGGTGTCGCGGTAGTAGTCGTAGCGCATGCGGTCGAAATTGTTTTGTCCGACTCTTACCGGCAGCTTGGCGCCCCAGTAGTCCTTGACCCGACGATAGACAATGGAACGGCCGG
>JACQEL010000768.1 GCA_016200595.1 Deltaproteobacteria bacterium | reverse complement strand
GTACATAACTCCGCACCATGTGCGCCAAATCTTGCAGGCGTTGGTCAATATACGCGGCCAATTGCTCAATCTGCTCCGGACTGAGCCCAGCGTGTTGTAAGGCGTCCTTAAGCGCAGCTAATTCACGCGTGAGCTGCCCAAAGCCCAGCAACTGCGCGAGGGCGTTGGCAAACTGCCCCTCCTGAAATGACCGTTGAATATTCTGCAGATTGGCATTCTGCGCAGCTTCACGCAGCATCCGCTCAAGTTGGCCGGTATTATTCGTCAGTAGCGAGCGCGCGAGTTCCGAGAGGTCGGCGCCCATATTCTTGAGGGCCTCCTCAAGTTGTTCCAGGAACTGCTGGAACTCCTCCGGCGACATATCCATGGCTTGCATGGTTGCCGCTCCTGTCGCTTTGATGATCTCGCCTAAACCGGTGAAATACAGGTCAAACAGCTCATCATAAACCGGAATATCTACCACCCGTTTCACCAGGGTGGCACGGAGCGCATCTTTGAAGGTTTGCCGATTGGCAATGCCAATCAACCCCAGGGCAGAAAAGCTGTCCATATTTTCCGCCGCCGACACCTTTAAGCCGTTGTGCCGGAGCAGATGGGTAAACTCAATGACTTTATCGTCCATGGCAGGTCCTCGCTGGCCTTAATGCAGCAAATCTTTATCGTCCTGCGGAGAGGGAGATTTCGTCTTGGCTTTCTGTTTGTGGAGAAAATCCTTGAGTTCGGCTTCGGCCTTACGCACATCCCCTTCATATTTGAGAATGGTGTTGAGAGTTTCATTCACCAAAGACTCTTCTAGCCGGTGCACATTCAGCAGGGTCAAGGCTTTGGCCCAGTCGAGCGTCTCGCTGATGCTCGGGGTTTTCTTCAGGTCTAACTTACGGATGCTCTGCACCACTTCAACAACTTCATCAGCGAGTTGCTCGGCAATCCCAGGCACCTTGAGCCTCACGATCTCCAACTCCTGCTGCCGGTCGGGAAAATCAATAAACAGATGGAGACACCGTCGCTTCAGGGCATCGGAAAGCTCCCTGGTGTTGTTACTCGTCAATACCACGACCGGTATCTGGGTTGCCCGGATCGTGCCCAACTCCGGCACACTCACCTGGAAATCACTCAGGACTTCTAGGAGGAAGGCCTCAAACTCACTGTCTGATTTGTCGATCTCATCGATCAATAAGACCAACGGATCCGTCGCCGAGATGGCCTGCAGCAGCGGACGTGGCAGAATAAACTTCGGTGAGAAGAAGACGCTATCTTGGTCGGCAATGCGGTCAACCGCATCCTTCAACGTCACCGAACCCGCCAGTACTTCGTTAATTTTCTCTTTGAGGATTTGGGTATAGAGGAGTTGCTTAGCATACTCCCATTCGTACAGCGCTTTCGCTTCATCCAGACCTTCATAGCACTGTAAGCGCAGCAAGTCGTAGTTCAGCGCCGCTGCGATGACTTTCGCCAGTTCGGTTTTGCCCACTCCAGCTGGCCCCTCTACCAAAATTGGTTTTCGCAGGGAAGTGGCCAGATAGACAATGGTCGCGATCCGTCTATTACAGATGTATTTCTGCTCGCTAAATTTGCTGATCACATCCTCGATAGAGTTGAACATCCTTCCTCCCGACAGCCAATTTCGGCTACCCTAGCATAGGGTCTCTGGAAAGACAACGCGAGCGAGGCTTGGCGCTCTTGCACAGATGCCTCGTCTCGCTTTATAATCCGCCCTCACCATGTGCACGTTAGTGCTCTATTTTCGCGTCTTTCCGCAGTACCCTCTCGTCATCGTCGCCAATCGCGACGAGTCGCTGACTCGCCCTTCTACGCCTCCGACGTTACTCAACTCCGTCCCGTGTATCTACGGAGGTCAGGATCTCCTTGCCGGTGGGACTTGGTTAGGAATCAATGCGCACGGCCTGATGGCTGCCGTTCTTAATCGCCGAGCACTCAATCCTGCAGATCCACAGCGCCGTTCACGCGGACTGCTCTGTCTCGATTCCCTTAAGCACACCTCTATCTCTGCTGCCCAACAGTGGATCTCCACCCAAGCGGCGACGCAGTACAATTCCTTTAGCCTGGTGATTGCCGATCCGTCTGTCGCTTCTTTCGTTTATCCAGATGACCACGCCTTGCGTGTTCGTTCTCTCCCTCCGGGGGTGTATATGCTCACCAATCTTGATCCCAATGATCCAGACTGCCCCCGTATCTCGCGTTTCTCTCAGCGTTTTCTTCAGCTGAGCCACAATCCCCCTACCACCGGTCTCCGCCTCCAAGACCTGTTTGCCCAATTACACCACCTCTTGGCTGACCACGCGTCAACTCAGGACCCACGAACCGGCCTCTGTCTCCATCTCGACGGCTACGGAACGTGTTCCTCCTCCCTCTTAGCGTATTCTCGTAGCGAGAATCGGTACGTCTATCTCTTTGCTTCCGGCCCTCCGTGTCAGAGCACCTACAAAGAAGTGCTGGTGCCCTCAGGTTCGCTTACCAGGCATCCCCCGTCAACGAAGTAAGTGGAGCCGCTCACAAAGTTGCCCATGGTGACCAAAAAGCGAACTGCCCGCACCACGTCTGCGGCTTGGCCCAATCGCCGTAAAGGGGTGCGCGCCAGCACAGCCTGCCGCTCTACCGTAGTGTAAGAGTCCGGAGGCAAAACCGGCCCTGGAGCGACTGCGTTGACTTGGACCTGAGGAGCAAAGGTTTTAGCCAAGACCTGGGTGAGCATCAGCAGACCGTTCTTAGACACGCAGTACGGCAGGTAACCCGCCACTGGACGCACCCCGCTCCAATCGCCGAGCTGAAGAATTTTCCCCATCCCGCGCCGCTGCATGATCCGCCCCAAGCGCAAAGAGAGCACAAACGGTGCGGTGAGATTGGTGTGCAAAACGGTGCGCCAGAGGGAAGCAGTCAGAGTGGGAAGAGGAGTAGGAAAGACTACGGCTGCGTTATTGACAAGGATATCGATACGGCCAACTGCAGCTAACACGGTCTCACTGAAACGGGCAGCTTCCTCTGGACGCGCAAGATTGGCACGCATGACCCAGGCTCGCCGTCCCAGGGCAGCGATCTCGCGCGCGAGGTCTTCGCCTGACGAGGTATGGACGTGCAAAGCAATGTCCGCCCCTTCCGCCGCAAGACTCAAAGCGATTGCGCGTCCCAGACGACGGGCTGCGCCAGTGATGAGCACGATTTTTCCAGCTAATGCCGTCACAGCTGCTTTGCCGCGGGTAACAGAGGAAGCTCAACAAGAAAGGTAGCCCCACCTTCGGGGTTGTTGCGAGCTGTCACTGTCCCGCCGTGCAGTTCCACGATCTTCTGCGCAAAGGTTAACCCTAAACCCGTCCCTTTCTCCTTGGTGGAAAAAAAGGGCGAGAACAACCGTTCCAAATCTGCTTCGGGAATCCCGCTTCCCTGGTCAACTATCGCTACGCACACTCGGCCTTTCGCTCCGCCCAAGACAATGGAAATCTGGCTCGCCGGCGGAGAAGCATCCAGGGCATTAGTCAGCACGTTTAACAGCGCTTGTTTCAGTTTAATACGATCGCACACAAAAGTGGTCTGTCCATTCTCGCACTGATACCGTACCGCGACCTGGCGGGTGGCAGCAATGTCCTGCACTTCTCTCGTGAGCTCACGTAAGAGCGTATCAAGCGAGCAGGGAGCCACATGCAGGACGAAATCCCGTGAAAATATCAAGAGATCGGACAGGGTCGTATTAAGGTCGGTGATCGCCATGTCTAACTGTTCTACCCGCTCCTGGGCCTCAGCCACACGAGTGAGCGCAGGGGTCGTTTCCGCTTGCAAAACGTCACGCAAGAGGTCGCAATGCAAGCCCAGCAGTCCCACCTTTTGCAAGAGCTGATGCGAAATGGCTGAGGACATCTGTCCGATCGCGGCCAGGCGCTCGCCACGCGCCAGTTCGAGGTTCATCTTCTGCAGGCGCAAGTTCTGCCGCTCAATCTCGGCTCGGCGTAGTGTGAGGGTACGCATCAACATATGCGCGCCGCAGACCGGCAGAGTCCCGACATAGAGTCCGGCTACACCGAAAGCGTTCAATCCCAGCGTCATCATCGCCACATGAGGAGAGATCAGAAACAGACCAGTCGCCAGTAACGCGGGTAAGCTCGTGGCAAAGTCAACCTGCGGCGAGTAGAGAACCCCATAACGCGCGCGGTGTTGTAAGCCGTATCCCAGCGCAAACACGACCCAGCCGCCAACCTCGCTGATCACAAACCGCGTCAACGACTCAAATTCGCCGATCCGCAAAGGAATCTTGCCTCCACCAAAGCGATAGAGGACATAGCGCGCGACCAGAGAGCCGAGCAGCACCGTGAGAAATTCCAAGGCCCGCCATCCAGGTCGGGGATCATGTCCCACCGCACGCGGCAATACCACCCCTCCCCAGCGCGCCAATACAACCACCAGCGGTGCGGTGAGAACCACACTGGTAACGACAAGTGGCGCGGCGAACAGTCCCACTGCATACAGGAGCGTGCCGGTCACCGCCAACAGCGGGAGCGACAGAAAAAAATCTTCTCCTATTTCGACAAAGAGCAGAGCGCTCACACACACAAGAGGCACAAAGGCCAGGTAAAGCCCAACATACCCAAGGTTGAAAGCGAGCACCCCCACCGCAGCCAGCATCAAGCCGACAGAACCAAAGACAACCCCTTCCACCCGTAAACCAGGGGTAGCTTCCGGCTCCGCCATTACTCCCTCCCCGTGAGAAAACGGTCGAGCCGCGGGGCGTGGCGGAATAATAAGAAGCCAGAGGCCGGATTGGTCGCATCAAATTCAGAGTCACTCAGAGCGACATTGAAGCGCAACTGTTGAAACTCATAGTGTTCGTCGAGGTGGTCGGCCCAATCAAAGGCTTCGCTCCGCACCGGCACCCGTTGCGCGATATCCCAGTAGGTCACGACGCGGGCATGGGGATACTCCCGCCATCGGCTCGCCGGAAACAGGAATTCCAGCACATAACAAGGACTCCCTTCGTGCAGCTGCACGCCGCGAAACCGCACGGTTAATTCTCCCTGCAGCCAGGCACGCAACAGTTGCTCTTGGGATCTTTCGACTACCCGGTTGATGCCAAATTCGCTGAGCGGATAGTGATACCCACGTCGGGCCCAATACCCATCGGGCGCAAGATCCCCGATCAGCGGAACTCCCCATACCACGGCCCGTACGCGCATGCGCCCCTCATTCCAGCCTTGCCGCAACAGGGCCGAACGGATCCGTCCACCATCTGCTCCCCACTCGATATACAAATCGAATGGCTTGCGGAATTTGAAAGAGGCCTGGCTGCGCACGAGTTGCTCTCCCTGGCGTTCCTGTGCGATCCAGACCCCTGTGTAATCAGTGATCTCCCCATAGCGATGTTGCCAGTTTTGGATGAAGCCCCTCACATCAAGCTCCGCCTCAGCCTGGGGAAGCGGCTGGAACCCCTCGGTATCCATCTCGCGCTCAAACGCTTGCATCGACACCCCGACATTGACCTGCAAATCAGTGTACGTCAAACGCTGGCGGACCTCGCCCCCAGCCCCACGCAATACCAGCTCAACTGGGACCCCCGTCCCGCGTTCAATCACAAACTCATAAACGGCCACGGTATTTTCACGGAGCGGAATGAGAAAGGAAGGGATAATCAGCAGCACCTGCCCCTCCGCCAGCGTCGGATCCGTGAGGCGCACCTCGACCAGTCGCAGGCTGGGATCTAAGGGGGAGCGTTGGGCGAGCATCGCCAGAGCGGTTAACCATTCACTCACATCTTTCAGCATGGGCACGAAAGGTTCTGCCGCATCAACCGGTGGCATACTCACCGAGATAAAGGAAAACCAGTCTCCCAGCTTGATGAAGAGATTCCCGCGGTTCCACCCTGGTCGGGTCAGCAGTTCAGTCCCTTTATAGAGCCCGGACTGCCAGCGCAGAGACAGAAATGTCGGCTTGCGAAACAGCACTTCAATGTCGTCGAGGCGCGGGGCCGTCCCCCCTTCCCACATCTCGCGATGCAACGTGCCCCGGTAATCCACCAAGCGATAATACGCCGCTTGGCACTGTGCGAGAATTTCCTGAACCGTCGCGAAGGAGTCCGGCGGCCCCGCCGCCCAACTCGGGCGCTCACAGACCAGCAGACAGCAGGCAAGCAGCAAAGCGTGAAGCGGTCTCATGGGGTACTTAAGCCAGCCTTGAGAGCGAGAATCGCGGCCTTGGTCCGATCATTCACCTGGAGCTTGCGGAAGATACTGGCGAGGTGCATCTTGACCGTGAGTTCGCTAATGAAGAGGCGCTGACTGATCTCACGGTTATTCGCGCCAGTGGCAACCAGTCGCAGTACCTCTTCTTCTCGCGGGGTCAGGGTATGCACCAGACGACGCACTTCCTCTACTTCTTGGTCTCGTTGAAATTCACGCAGGAACTTGCCCGCCAGTTCCGGATTCAGGAAGAGCTCGCCAGCCGCAACTCTCCGCAGAGTGTCAAGGATCTCTTTGGACCGCGTATTCTTCAGCAGATAGCCCACGGCCCCGGCCTTGAGGGCCCGAAAAATAAGGTCTGGATTATCATAACCCGTAAGCATGACCACTTTCGCGCCAGGCCGCTGTTTCCGCACAATAACGGTGGCACTGATACCATCCCGCGCAGGCATCTCAATGTCCATGAGAATAACGTCGGGCGTCGTTTGTGCGAGTACCGCTTCCAGTTGGTCCGCGCTCTCGGCCACCCCCACTAGCTCAAAGTCCGCTTGCTTTTTGAACAATTGTTGGAGGCCCGCGAGAAAGATCGGGTGATCATCAACCACAACGACGGAAATCTTGTCCATGCCTTCCTCAGCTCTAGGAATGGTACAGACTATACCGCCGCCATACGGAGAAATCATCCGGCCTTTTCCTTTTTCACGACTCGCCTTTTTGACCACCCGTATGAGACTGGCTAGGAAGGAACTGTGCCGTACCGTTGTCCCCGAACGAAGAGAGGCGCTCCGCGGGCGCGCAAGCGGCAAGCGGAGCGCCTCTCTGAGAGAGCCCCAGCGGACAATTTCGCGATCTAGGGAGCCATTTGCTTGAGTCAAATAAAAGCTAAAATTGGATATAAATTCGCTTATATTATGAATAAAAAGCCAAATTATCGGATATAATCTATCTGCTAATAGTCAAATATAAGCTATTGAAAAGACAAGAATTCAAAAATTAGAGATATTTTCATCGTTAAAAAAGCCAAAGATGTCTATTTTTAGAGTAAAAAATGAGGAATAATTTTGCCAAATAGCATGTCTTCTCTTGGACGCAGCGAGAAAAGGAAAATCCATCCTCGCGGCACGAGATCGAAAAGAGAAATTATTAAAATATTTCCGATATTTACCTATATTAATCAATTACTAACCCATCGTTTCTCTTCGCGTAGGGGATTTACTTAAAGACATATTTTATCTAAATATAGCTAAATTTTTAGAGCAATATGAATGAATATTTGCTCTTTTCACAACCATAATAAACCGTGGATAATTTCCCGGGAGGTGATTGTGGACACCGATATCATAAACCGCAAAGGCCACCGCCAAAAAAGCCCGAATGCCCCAGCTTACAGCTTACAAGAATGTCAGGAGGACACCCGCAAGATTTTTCGTGCGGAAGGCCAGGTCTCGCTCAGCCGCGAGTCTATCGCCGAACATTTAGGCCTGGCGGCCCAGTCCGGACCATTCAACCGTAAACTCAGTAGTCTTCGTCAGTACGGTCTCCTCGACCCGATGGGAAAAGACTTGCGTGTCAGTGATCTGTTCCTCCGCATCGATCACGCAACTGACGAAACTGAACGCCGTCGTGGCCTGCGTGAGGCGGTAGGACGTCCGGCCATATTCCAAGGGTTGCTTGCCCAATACGAGAACAGTGGTCTGCCCTCGGACCTGAACCTCACTAATCAACTGGTCCTCAAATATCGCTTCACCAAAAAGAATGCAGAAACCGTCGCCAAGGCTTTCTTAGAATCCTGTCGCTTCGCGGGCTTAAACCAGGGCCGCCTCCCAACAACATCCTATCCCCCTCCCCCACCCGGCCCCCTAAAAGTCACCTCTCCCGAATCGCTACAGTCACACTCCAGAGACTCATTCCTAGATCATGACCGCCGCAAAGAAGACCCCCAAACCCAATGTCGCCAGGAAATTCCCCTGGGTACTGGACGCCGCGCGGTCATCGAACTTCCAGAAGACGTAAAGACTGAGGAGATTGCCAAGATCATCCGCGTTCTGCAGGCATTGTCCGGCCCGGATACTTAGGACTATGCGACAAAACCCCCACCGCATGGCCTAAGGTCAAGGTGTCATTGCGAGCGGAGCGAAGCAATCTTTGC
>JACQEL010000767.1 GCA_016200595.1 Deltaproteobacteria bacterium | reverse complement strand
TCCTTAGGGCGGCCAAAGCTAAAGAACATTGCCGAACGATTCCAAGTCTACGCGCTTCTGCCCGAACCACCTAAGGGGTTGCGTCAAACCCTACAGATACAACGCTTAAAGCTCTCTCGTAGGGTGGGCACTGCCCACCGGGTGGTGGCGGCCGGGCTGGTGCTCATCGCCGCTACAGTCGTAGCAGTCCGGTATCTCTCCCGTCCCCCACTCAGCACTCAGGACTCAGCACTCAGGACTGCAGCCGCGCCAGCGGCGCTGCCCTTACCCGACAAACCCTCCATCGTTGTCCTGCCCTTCGACAACATGAGCGGCGACCCGCAGCAGGACTACTTCAGCAACGGCATCACCGAAGTGCTCACCAGTGACCTCTCGCGCATCTCTAGCCTGTTCGTCATCGCCCGCAATACAGCCTTCACCTACAAAGGCAAAGCCGCGAATATCCAAGAGGTGGGGAAAGAACTAGGGGTGCGCTACGCACTGGAAGGCAGTGTGCAAAGAACCAGCGAGCAGGTACGCATTGTGGCGCAGTTGATTGAGACCGCCTCGGGTGGACACTTGTGGTCAGAGCGCTACGACCGACCACTGAAGGACATCTTTGCGCTGCAAGATGAGATCGTGCAGAAGATTGTGACGACGCTGAAGCTGCAACTCACCCTGTGGGAGCAGGGTAGTCTGGTACGCAAACGCACAGACAACGTGGAAGCTTATGATTATTTCTTGCAAGGAGTAGAGTTTTCCTACCGTCTCACGAAAGAGACAAACACCCAAGCGCGGCGGATGTTCGAGAAAGCCATTGAGCTGGACCCGCAGTACGCAAATGCATATGTGACCTTGGGAATGACTTACTTTTTCGACTGGTTCCTGCAATGGGATCGAGACCCACAGAACTTGCCGCGGGCTTTTGATCTGGCACGGAAGGCTATTGCTCTCGATGATTCACTGCCTTCAGCCCACAGGGTTCTAGGCCTTCTCCACCTGTTTCAATATCGACATACACAGGCAATAGCCGAGGTGGAACGAGCTATCGCTCTCGATCCTAACTTCGCTGATGCCTATTGGACACGGGGAGATATCAGTATTCTTATGGGGCAGTTAGAAGAGGCCATTAAGTCGATCAAGAAAGCGATCCGTCTCAATCCTCGCTCCTCAACCTTTTATTTGAATAGTTTAGGCGCAGCTTATAGCGAGCTGGGATGGCAAGAAGAGGCGATTACAACTTTGAAGAAAGCCATTGCTCGTAACCCCAATTACTTGATCGCTCACTTGAACCTAGTCCTTGCCTATAGTAGAGCGGGACAAGAGGAAGAAGCACGAGCCGAGGCGGCAGAAGTCCTGCGGCTCAATCCAAATTTCTCGTTGGAGACTTTAAGTCAAACGATTCCCCAAAAAGATCCCGCCGTACTGAAACGTGATCTCGAGGCCTGGCGCAAGGCGGGGCTCAAATAAACGAGGAACGATGAATGATGAACGATGAATAAAGGACAAGAGTCGTAAGTGCTGAGTGATGAGTGCCGAGAGGGCTGAGTATGTAATGACCTTTCCTCGTAAGCGCATAGGACGCACCCTATCTGGCTGGAGAATGCCACGAGAAGTTCAAGGCTCTATGCTGAGGACAGTGGCCAATGCCTTCGTAATAGCCGCCATTGTCGTGTCGGAAAGCCTTCCCAGACACCGTACAAACCTTTCCTGAGCAACTGAACGCACCTGAAATGCATCGGCCGCCGATGGTTTCTCCAGTCCATTGGCAGTGTCAGGTTCTAGCCGGACCATCCAGGGCGCTACGGCATAGCGGTCTTTCCACTCGGTAAGGGGCACGATCACTTTCAGGGGCAAAATGCCAATAGCATCGTCGTTCACAATGACCGCTGGGCGGATTTTCTTGATCTCGGCGCCAACTGTTGTCGGATCTAAATTGATGAGCCAGACCTCACCCCTCTGCACTGAAATCCTCGCTGTCCAGCACGGTGAAGACTGTAAGCTCACCGCCGACTTGGTAGTCCGGTAACAAAGCCTCCGCTGCCGTGGCCAATTGCTGCTTCCTCTCTATCGGGGGCCACGGACTTTTTGTCCGCTGAAGATCTTCACGAATCAGGCGTAGAGCAGCCTCCATGACTACCAACCGCTCTGCAGTCGTCATTTTCTTGAGTTCCTCGAGAATTTCTCCCTGGGTCATCTTTCTTTCCTTCTTTCTCTGGCGTGTATCTCCAAAAGCTGATACCCCTTGGTCACAAATCTATAGAAATCACTTTGGCATCCTGGTCAAAAGCGAGCAAGGACCGCCCTTCTGCCATTTGACAACCAGGCAAAGGGTAACCCATAATCACCTCCATGAGCAGCAAGTCGTCGCAGACGGCAGCAACCGAGACGCGCAAGCTGGCGGCGATCATGTTCACCGACATGGTGGGCTTTAGCCGCCAGATGGGCGCCGATGAGGCCCGCACGCTACGGCTGCTGGCCATTCATAACCAGGTCATAGAGCACGCCGTAGCCACGCACCAGGGCCATGTCATCAAAACCGCCGGGGACGGCTTCCTGATCGAGTTCTCCTCCGTCGTCCACGCCGTCCAATGTGCCCAAGATATGCAAGCCCAATTTCATAATCACAACCTCGAAAAGGAGACAAGCGAACAGATCCACGTGCGCATCGGCTTGCATGAGGGCGACATCCTCGTACAGCCGAATGGCGATGTATTGGGTGATGGGGTAAACATCGCCTCTCGGCTGCAGACGTTCACCGATCCTGACACCGTCTGCATTTCGCAGAAAGTTTATGACGAAGTCACAAAGAAGATCCCTTTAGGCACGGTCATTTCCTTAGGGCGGCCAAAGCTAAAGAACATTGCCGAACGCTTCCACGTCTACGCTCTGCTGCCCGAACCACCAAAAGGGGTACGTCAAACCCTACAGATACAACGCCTGAAGCTCTCTCGTAGGGTGGGCACTGCCCACCGGATGGTGGCGGCCGGGCTGGTGCTCATCGCAGCCACCATCGTAGCAGTCCGATATCTTACTCGTCCCCCACTCAGCACTCAGCACTCAGCACTCAGCACTGCAGCCGCGCCAGCGGCGCT
>JACQEL010000766.1 GCA_016200595.1 Deltaproteobacteria bacterium | reverse complement strand
CGGGCCGCCGCACGGACGGGACTTTTCAGGTTTAGCCAGAATCGCAAACGGGCGGCGGTCCCGTGGATGGGATAGTTAGCCTGTTCTCCTCAACTGATGACACTCAAGCCACTTGCTTGATTTCTCTACCACGCTCGTATAAAAACTCTGGGGCAAAGTCGGCCCCGTTGGGCCACTCAATCGTGTTCGTGTCGACATTGACCTTGACCTGTTTGAACATTTCAGGGTCCTTGAGCGGCTCAAAGATCTCCCCATACAGTTCTCCCGCTAGATCTACCTGTTTTACTACACCATCGCTAAAGGTGACGCGTATTTCGTAGTCTTTCGTCAACCTGACCTCGGTGACATGTAAGAACATACTCGCCTCTTATGATAACGGAGGAATCGGTTCCAAGGGTTTCCGGGCGCGGGCTAAGTCCCAATTGCGTCGCAGCTCATCGTGATGTTTTTCGGCCCACTCGAAAATCATCTGCAAGGCTCGTTTCGTCATCTTTCCTTGGACAACGCCAGTCTCGATCTCTAGCAAAACCTCCTGCTCCTGATACCGGGCGTGGAAGTGCGGCGGTTGATGGTCATTGTAGTTCATAAAGATAACAATGCCATAGTAGCGGCTCAGTGTCGGCATGCTTTCGTTTAGCTTGTATTGGTCATGACGGCTAACGCCACCCGTCTCGGGCCGCCGCGCGGACGAGACTGCTCAGGCTCATCCCAATCCGCCAGCGGACGGCGGTCACGAGCACGGTATGGTTAGGCCCTGGTCGTGCTGGTGTTGCTCTTTTCGTTTTATTGTCCCCATTGCATACCTAGTCCTGTTGGCAAAGAACTTTCCCCTCAGACTCAGAACACCGGATCATACGGCGCTCCCCCCATGAACACACGCCCAGCCGAATGCTGACGGGTCCGACTGCCCTCTCGACCAAAGTAGCTGCTACAAATCTCTTCTTCCAGCACACTATTGCACAAGGAATTTATTACCCTGGCTTGGTGTATCACCTCAACCGCGTCTACGATGCCTTGACCGTGGAGGTGCACCGCTACGGCGGAAGTGTCAGCGGATTTAGCGGCGACGCTGTGACCTGCTGGTTCGATGGGGACAACGCACGCCGCGCCGCGGCGTGTGCCTTTGCCATTCAAAACGCGATGCGGCCATTCAGCGCAATCGCGATGCCGCACAGCGGCCCGGCCTCGCTCACCGTCAAAGTCGCAGTCGCGTCGGGACCAATGCGGCGCTTCCTGGTCGGCGATCCGTCCATTCAGCTGAGTGATACCTTAGCGGGGACGACGCTCGCCAGCCTCGCCGCGGCAGAACATGCCGCCGAGAAAGGCGAGGTTGTCTTTGACGAGCCGACGTTTCACGCACTCTCCGCGATCGCGCGCTTGGGCGAATGGCGGACGCGTGATACTGTTCGTTATGCTGTCGTGAGCGGTCTCACCGAGGAAATTCTCCCCTCGCCGTCGGTGCTCTTCCTGATGCCCTCAGTGCTGAGCAAGTTCGCCTGTGGCTGTTAGCGCCTGTCTATGAGCGGTTGAAAAGCGGATAGGGCAAATTCCTTGCCGAGTTGCGCAACGCTGTGGCTCTCTTCCTCAATTTCAGCGGAATCGATTATGAGCGTGACGAAGGCGCGGGCGAGAAGCTCGACGCCTTTCTTCGCTGGGGGCAACAGATTGTCACACGCTATGAAGGCGCAGTGATTGGATTGACTATCGGTGACAAGGGCAGTTATCTCTATGTTGCCTTTGGCGCGCCGATGGCCCACGATGATGATGCGAGGCGCGCGGTCGCGGCTGCCTTGGAGCTCCACGCTGTCCCCGACGAATTGAATTTCATCAATCCGATCAAAATCGGAATCAGTAGCGGGCGCATGCGCACGGGCGCTTACGGCAGCGAGCATCGTCTCACCTACAACGTACAGGGAGACGAGGTCAATCTCGCGGCGCGCCTGATGGAACGCGCGGCGCCGCGTCAAATTCTTGTCAGCGAACGCGTGGTCAACGCCGTGGGTACGATTTATCGTTTTACCCCGCTCGGCGCACTCCGGGTCAAAGGCAAGCAGGACGCAGTGAATGTTTTCCAGGTGATGGAAAAAGAGGAACGCCACTCGCGCGCCGCCACACCAACGATGATGGTCGGACGAAGGACGGAGCGCGCGCTGCTCTCGGACCAACTGAAACTCTTGCGCGGACAGAAAACAGGGAGCGTTGTCCTCATCGAAGGCGAAGCAGGTATTGGTAAATCGCGATTGATCGAGTATCTGCGTCAGGAGGCGCAGGGGTTGTCAGTCACCGTGTTAATGGCGGCCGGCGATGCGATCGAACAGTCGACACCGTATCATGCATGGCGTCCCCTGTTCGTCCAATTCTTCAAGCGCGATGCGCTGCCCGACGATAAAGCCGCGCGTCGCGCCCACGTGCTTTCCGAACTGGAAGCCGCCCTTCCGCCCGAGCTCTTCCGCTTTGCGCCATTAGTCAACGCTGTCCTGCCCTTGGATTTTCCAGAGAATGAGCTGACGGCGCAGATGAGTAGGCAGGTACGTTCCGACAACACTCATTCGCTGTGTACACATCTATTGCCGCACCTTGCCGGTGCCTGGCCCCTCGTTCTGCTGTTGGAAGATGCGTACTGGTTCGATTCGGCTTCTTGGTCACTGGCAAGCCGCGTCGTGCAACACGTCCATCCTGTCCTGCAGGTGATCGCAACGCGTCCGCTGAGCGCGCCCATTCTCCGAGAGTATCAGAATCTTCTCGTCGATGAAGGCACCGTGCGAATGCCGTTGGAGCCGCTGCCAATTGACGAGGTTCAGACCTTGGTAGCTCAGCGCTTGAGTGTCAAGACGCTGCCACCGCTGGTCACTGAATTGATTGCTGAAAAAGCAGAGGGGAATCCTTTCTTCACGGAAGAACTCGCGTATGCCTTGCGTGACACCGGCTTGATTCTCGTCTCCGGCGATCAGTGCGAGATCGCGCCCCAGGTAGATTTGCAAGCGGCCACGTTTCCAGACACTGTACAGAATGTGGTGACGAGCCGCATTGATCGGCTGACGCCGACCCAACAGTTGACCCTCAAGGTGGCAAGTGTCATCGGGCGGGTCTTTCCGTATCGCATCCTCCGCGATACGTTTCCGATCCATGAAGAGCGAGCCGCGTTAAAAGATCAGTTAGACAGTCTCGAACGGCTTGACTTTCCCTCGCTCGAGACCCCGGAGCCAGAACTTTCGTACGTCTTTAAGCATGTCATCACGCAGGAAGTTTCGTACAGTCTGCTCTTGTTCGGGCAGCGTCGCGAACTGCATCGCCTCGTCGCTGAATGGTATGAGAACAATCAGGCGGACGCTCAGCAAAGCTCACTACCAGTAGTCTACTTCGTAAGGACATCCCGAGTAACAGCTACCGCTCCTCGTCTTCGGAATGGTGGGGATCTGCCATCAACATGGCTAACGGATCGCCAAACACTGTCGACGCCTCCTCGAACGAAACTTGATGATCCTTGTACTCGCGGCCTTCGCGGGATCCCAGTCAAATTTGTAGCCCACGTCAGGAAAATAGCCAAATCACGGAAGGGTGCCCACTGGCCTAACGTTGGGCGCTTCAGCCGCCGCGGCCTAAACGAGTCCTTTCGGCTTCAGCAAGAACCGCAAGCAGGCCGCGGTCAGGCTGGAGGCGATAGTTAGGCCCTGGGCCTCACGACCTCGGTGAAGTCTCTGCTACTTTCTCCGTCAACCACACATTGATGAGCGTCTCGGTCGAGACTCCCTGCTTGCGGGCACATTCAGTGAGTTTCTTTGCTAACCCCGGCTCCAGTGCCGTCAGAAATACCCGACGCTGAATGTCCACCTCAAAGCTTGCTTCTCGCGTCAGATCCCAGTAGTCCGTCAAATCGTGGCTGTCCCAGAATTCCGCCGCTTCGGCCACACTCTGGAAGTGCGGTGGAATAGGCGCCCGTGTCTTGCTACTTCTTCGCATAGGCTCGTTTCTCTTTCCTGGTCATCTCTCGTGCACAAGAGGGTCGCGCTATACCTACGGTCAGCGACCTGAATCAGGCCAGCTGACTCAAGCTCGCGGAGTGATATCTGTAAGTCGGGATAGAGCCTTGACCTCAGAGAAGGCGAAAGCCTCTCTCCCGTGATTGCCTTGAAAATCGCAGGAAAGTCCGTTGCAACTCTCTCACGGATCAAGAGCAGCACGGCCGCCGGGTTGATGAATTGCCTTCCTCGCATCGAAGTCTCTGTGCTCGGGCTAACCTGAATTAGACGACTGCCCTCGTCTGCTATTAGCAGCAACATGTTGCCACGGATAGCGATAAGTTGCTACATCTAAACCAAGATGTATGAGGTTGGTACACTCGGGGTAGCGTGCGCTGTGCGCACGTCTTCTCTGCACGCCGCTATTGT
>JACQEL010000785.1 GCA_016200595.1 Deltaproteobacteria bacterium | reverse complement strand
GAGAATTCGTCGGCTGCGCCCCGTGCATCGTATGGTGATTGCAGGATTGGTGCTTGTTGCAGGAACAGTCCTCACCGTTCACTACTTTCCTTTCCCCAGCACCCAGCACCCAATACCCAGCACCTCGGAAGCGCTTCCGCTCCCCGACAAACCGTCCCTCGCTGTGTTGCCCTTTGTCAACATGAGCGGCGACCCGGAGCAGGAGTATTTTAGCGATGGGCTCACTGAGGACCTGACCTCCGATCTCTCGCGCATCTCCAGCTTATTTGTGATCTCCCGCAATTCCGCGTTTACCTACAAAGGCAAGGCCGTCAAGCTACCCGAAGTAAGTCGGGAACTCGGCGTGCGGTATGTGGTAGAAGGAAGCGTCCGCAAAGTCGGGGACCAAGTGCGGATCACGGCCCAGTTGGTGGATGCAACCAAAGATCAGCATCTGTGGAGTGAGCGCTATGACCGACCGCTCGCGGAGATCTTCACCTTGCAAGATGAGATCCGGCAGAAGATCGTGTTCGCACTGAGAGTGAAGTTGACACCAGAAGAACAGGAACGGTTCCAGCGTGCTCCCACCAACAACCTGGAGGCATATGATTATTACTTGCGCGGGCTAGATGCTCTTCTCCGTGGATGGAACGAAATGAAGAAAGAACTGCTTGCGCAGGCGCGGCAGATGTTCGAGAAAGCCATCGAATTGGACCCGCAGTATGCTGGAGCATACGCGCGGTTGAGTTGGACTTACCTTCTCGATTGGTTCTATGGGTGGAACAGAGACCGTGCGCAAACCGTGGAGCGAGCTTTTGAACTAGCGCAACGGGCCGTTGCTCTGGATGACTCCTTGTCCTTGCCTCATCAGGTATTGGGGCGGGTCTCCGTGTGGAGAAAACAGCATGAGCAGGCTATCACTGAGGGAGAGCGGGCCATTACTCTCGATCCTAACGAGGCTGAGGGCTATGTAGCTTTGGGGACGACGCTGGTTTTTGCCGGGCGGACGGAAGAAGGGGTCGGGTTGGTGGAGAAGGCGATGCGTCTCAATCCCCATTATCCGCCCAATTACCTCAATCTTTTAGGTTTCGCCTATCGAACGGCGGGACGATATGAAGAGGCAATTGGACCCTTAAAGAAAGCTCTCGCTCTTAGCCCCAATCTTTTGCCTGCCCACCTTAACCTGGCTGCTTGCTACGCGGAGTTAGGCAGACTGGAGGAGGCGCAGGCTGAGGTAGCGGCGGCTCAGAAACTCAATCCACGTCTCTCTTTGGAAGCGGCGAGGCAGAACTCGCCTTATAAGAATCCAGCGGACTTAGAGCGCTTTCTTGACGGCTTACGCAAGGCGGGGCTCAAATGAGTCCTGAGTGCTGAGTGCTGAGTGCTGAGTGCTGAGAAAAAACGATGAATCATAATGAACACGGAACCAGTGACGGGGGCTGATAACGGTCAATTATATTAACCAGGGACTGCCCGGCAGACGGGCCAGGATAGCTTCAATCCACAGCTCTTGCTAAGTTCTTCACCAAGAAACCCGTAGGAAGTTTTTCTTATGAGCAACCATATCGTGATCGACCCTGAGATTCAGCACGGCAAACCTGTCATCCGTGGCACCCGGGTGCCGGTTGTACGCATCCTTGGCGGACTCGCGGGAGGAATGACGGTTGAAGAAATTACCAAGGAGTATGACATTACCGAGGCAGATGTACGGGCGGCATTAGAGTACGCTAACCAGCTCATCGAACAAGAAGAACACCATCCTTTGCCCACCTCGTAGGCGGAAGCCGTGCATTTCCTCATCGACGCAGATCTTCCCCGTTCAACCAAAGGCCTCCTCCAGCGATACGGGCATGAAGCGACCGATGTGCGAGACGTTGGGTTACGGGCCGCAAAAGATCCAGCAATAGCTGCGCTTGCTCAAGCGCACCAATCCTGCCTCATCACAGGCGACTTCGGTTTTGCCGATATTCGCAACTATGTCCCAGCATCCTATCAAGGCATCGTGGTTCTAGCGCTGCCACGGAACGCCACGGCGGCGTTTATTCTCGGTCTGATCGAAGTCTTTCTGCAACAACCCGAAGTGCTTGCCAAACTGGAAGGAAGATTGGCGATTGTGGAACCAGGGAGGATCAGACTCCGCCCGCCTTGATATCAATCAACTATGGCTCCTCTTCTGCGCCGCTTGACGAAGAGGTGGAGTGAGCAGGATAATCCCGGCAGTACAGGTCAATCATGGAACGCAAACTCACCGCTATCCTTGCCGCCGATGTTGCCGGCTACAGCCGTCTCATGGGTGTTGATGAGGAAGGCACGCTCCGCACCCTTACGGCCTATCGTCAACTGATCGATGCCCTCATCACGCAGCACCGGGGCCGCTTTGTCGGCTCAGCAGGCGATAGCGTCTTAGCGGAGTTCGCGAGTGTCGTTGATGCCGTGCGATGCGCTGTAGAGATCCAAACCACCCTCAAGACGGAGAACGCCAGCTTGCCGTCTGATAAGAAGATGGAGTTTCGTATCGGCGTCAACTTGGGTGATGT
>JACQEL010000784.1 GCA_016200595.1 Deltaproteobacteria bacterium | reverse complement strand
CTCGGCAAAGTAAATCAGATCGGGGTGGTAGCTCACCAACTTCACGCCGTGCAGCGGTGCGGCTTCGCGCTCCCAGCGCGCGATGGCGGCGTCGAGCTTGGCGAGGTAGGTGCCGAGATTCTTCTTGAAGGTGGAGGCGTACTGGGGGTAGTTGCGCGTCAAGCCATCTGCAATCGCCCGGGCCATATCCTTGCCGAGGACAGGATCGAGGTTGATGTGTGGATTCCCCAGCGGGTGCTGATCACCGAGTGCGCGGTCAATGCGGGTCGGCACCTCGAGGGGGGTGATGTACACTGAGCAGTCGATGTAGCCAGGGGCATCGCGCAGGATTCTCGGGTTTCGGGCCACCTCGAGCAACGCCGGCAGGAAGGCGTGCTCGACCTCAAGCCCCACTACGAATAGGATATCGGCACGGTTCAGCAGCAGGACGAAACTCGGTTTCATCGGCACGGCGTGGATGTTAGGGGGGCCGGAAAAAGGAACACTCCAAACAGTAGTAAGAAAGCAAGGCGGTTCATATGTGAACTCCTTATCTGTCGATGAAGCCGTGTACATGACTCCCGAGCGCGATCGACCATTGCGCAAAGAACTGGTTCTCGTGGTTGCTGGGTCCTTCAAAGCGAGTGTACTGCAGGCGGATACGCTGGAACTCTGAAGCCCAGATTGTCAGATAGGGCGAGTAGTCGATCGTACTTTTGATGCCCGGGTCGATACTCTGCGCCCAATCGACGAGGAAGCCGACATAAAAGCGGCGCGTCAGGCGTGCTTCGACATAGCTGTACAGACCAAAGGCATTGCGGCGTTTGAATTGTAGCGGGTCCTCGGTGTTTACCTCTTCCGGGAACCCGCCAATCGGTCGATTTTCATGGTTATAGAGCAACTCGGTGCCCCAGGTAAAGCCGCGGTACGCAGCTTGACTGAGGGGAAGGTAGCGAAATGTGAGGTCAACTCCTGCGAGCTGACGGTTGGCGCGCTCTTCGATTTGCACCTTCGGGGTATAAGCGTAGCTCAGACCTAAATCGACGCTGCTAGCATCAGTGAAGTTGAAGAACGTAGCGGCGCGTCCCAGGTAGGTAAACTGGGAAAAATTGCGTGGGACAAGATCGGAAACGCGTTCGTTTTCTGCGCCGAGTTTGTTATACATACCAGCGGTCAGCGTAACGTATTGGCGTAGCGGTGCGAGGTAGCTCACTTCGACGCCGTCGCTTTTTGATTCGCCATTGACGAAGGTGTCGAGCACGACTGGCCGGTTGACGAACGGTAGGTTGTGATCATGAAATTTGGAGAGCCGGCCGAAGTCGGCGAAGAAGCGCCCGCCCTTCACGGTCAAATTGTACGGCAGCGCGGTGGTGACAATAGCGGCCTCTTCAACCGCGAAGCCGTCTGGTGTTCCATTGATGATCGCATAGCCACGCGTGAAAGGATCAATGTTGGCCGAAATCCCAAGTTCGGCTGAGCGAAACTCGAAGTTCGCTCGCTCCTTCTCTTTGCTAGAGAAGACATTATCCATGACCAGGCCAATTGCCGGATTGAATTGCGAAGGAAAAGTTTTATTGGCAGCGGCAAGGGAAGGCCTGATATCCCGCATGATTTCTTCCTTGACCTCCCGCTTAAATTGGTCTTCGCCCGCCGCTGTGGTCGCGGGTGCGGCTACAGGTGGTGGTGTCGCTTGGGTGCTGAGTTTCTGGATCACTTCTTCTTGTTTAAGAATTTTGTTCTGCATCTGTTGCAGTTGTTGCTTCATGGTGTCGAGTTCGCGCCGCAGTTGCTGTGCCGCATCGGGGGCGCGGGACGGGCGCGGTACAGTCTGGGCGGATACGCGCACGGGAAACGAAAAAATAATGGCGACGATGAGCGCCAGAGCGGTGCTCTGCATGCTTTCCTCCTCTCCAACAGCCTTAAGAGAAATTTCCTCAGCCGCACGTGCAAGAAGCTCCGGCACGGAATGAGCCGCGGCTTCAGGAAACGCAAACTATAAGTGAGTAGGGTGAGGACTCCAGGGCAGAGACCTACCAGGTCACGGCCCGCAGGAGATTAGGAAAGTGCAGGCGGAGAGCGCGGGTCGCCAGGACGGCGGCGGCGCACCAGACAAGGCTGGACCGCCGAAGTTGCGGGCAAGAAAAACAGCAAAACCAACGCGGTAAGGAGTAGGGTGCCGAAGGTCAGGGCCTGACTCACCCTACCGGCGGCACAGAGTTGGCACTCTTGCCGCACTCCTCCGCTCGGGCTCGTGCTGTGCACATGAGATGCCGACACTGCGCACAGCAGTAGGAAGCTCAGCAGGGCAAAAAAGGCGACCGTCCGTCGCCAAGGGGATCTATGCTGCGGTTGGTTCATAGATCAAAGAGAAGACCCTAAAGGACGATTTTGCGCTTGTCAACTGCTTGCTACTGAGTTGCAAACGCAGCCGAAATTCTCTTACGGTTCTTTTCGTTCTGTAACAAGTGCAAGACAGATGCAAAAATGAACAGGGCGCTTGCTCCGCTCCGATAAGATCCCTATGCTAGTCTGCCTTTATGACCGCCTTATGGATTTCCGGAGCGACATGCCTCATGACGTTGGGCGGAGGATTCTTGGCCTTACGGTTTCGCGCGTACCGTGGGCTTGTGCTGGCCTTCTGTGCCGGTGCCCTGATTGCGGGTGCCTTGATAGATGTCATTCCTGAGGCATTGCAGCTCTTGGGGTCTACTCAGAGCCGTTTTGATTATCATCATCTGCTGATCGTTTGCAGCCGGGGATTTTTGTTTTTCTATCTGTTCGAACATGCGGCGCATCACAGTGGGGAACAAGATCATCCTTCCCATTACAATCATACCTGTCAGGCTGGTGCCTGGGGAGCCGCAGGCATCGGGGTGCATAGCTTTTTCGATGGTGTTGCCATTGGTGGAGCATTTCAGGCCGGGAATGAGGTCGGCTGGGTGGTGGCCCTCGCGGTCATCGTGCATAAATTCGCCGATGGGGTCAGCACGGTTGGGGTGATGCTTGGCACCCAACATAGCACTTCTACGACTACCGCGATGCTGTCGGTGACCGCCTTGGCTCCTATTGCCGGGGCTATAACCCAATCCGCTTTTGTCGTCCCTATCCCGGTGTTAGCGCTCTCACTGGGCTGGTTCGCCGGCGTGTTTCTCTACTTAGGTGCGAGCAGCCTCTTGCCAGCTGCCCACGAGGCCGGCCACTCGCGCTGGCTTCCTCTAGCCACGCTAGCCGGGGTAGTGTTCATTTATGTGGCGCAGCTGCTGACGGAGTAGGTGTCCCCCCGCGGTTGCCGATCACATGCGTCCTTTCTCTTGACGACCTCGTTCCCGGGCTCCGCCTGGGTATACGGAAGCGAAGTAATTCAGCAACCTGGCGCTGCCGGCGGCTCACCGCGTCAGGAGTTGCCGCACGTCACGTAAGAGGTCGGTCACGGTCCAGTCGTTGCCCCGATACACTTTGAAGACTTTTCCCTCTGGCGTGATCACGACCGTGCGCAGAGAGTGGGTAAACTGGTCTGTTTGTGGGACATGGACGAGTCCGAAAAATTGCGCGATATCGTCCACCTGCTGCGCCGTCCCCGAAGCGAACTCCCAGTGAGCGAAGGTCTCAGGCGTATCGCTGCCAGCATAGGTGACCTCATAGCTGCGTAACACGGCAGGGGTATCGAAGGTCGGATCGAAGCTGACACAGAGTAAGTGAGTTCGGGCGTACAGCTCGGGATCTTGCCGCAGGGCTTGATGGAGCGCCGCGAAGTTCGTGGACATCTGCGGACAAAAATTCGCCAGCGGACAACGCGTATAAATGAAGGTGAGCAGCAGCACCTTACCGTGATACTGCTGAAAACTAATCGCTTGTTGGTCTTGATTGATCAGCGAGAAGTTCGGCACCGTGGCTCCTGTTTGAGCGCCCAGGTTGGGCGCTTCCGCCGGGGTGCCGGCGTCCGCAGATGCCGGACTGTCTTTGGTGATCACCATATCTTCCAGCCAGGTACGCTTGCCTGCTACTACCAAGGTGGCCTGCACATGATCACCAGCTGTCAGTACGCGATAGACCCACTGATCTTTGAGCGTGAAGGGCATGGTCATCGCCTCCATGTAGCCTGGGATCTCCTCGTGGGCGATGGTGGCAGAGCGTCGTTGCGGGTCTACCGACACTACCTGGCCCTTCAATTCATAATGCTGCTCGGTGCTGTGGTTGCGTGACTGACAGGCCAGCAGGCCAATACAGAGCGCACCACAATAGAAGGTAATACAGATGAGTAAACGGCTAGTTCTCGGTTTCGCTGGGGAACGCATGGTCATCCGGTCGGGTCTCCTTCTCTGTGCCTTACGCCCGCTAAGGCCGTTGTGCAATTAGCGTAGTACTCTGTCCAGAGTACAGATGGTGATTGCGATACTAAACCAAGATGCATGAGGTTGGTACACTCGGGGTAGCGTGCGCTGTGCGCACGTCTTCTCTGTACGCTGCTATTTTCGTGCGCATAGCGCACGCTACGGCATTCAGGCTCGGATACATGAGTGTATGAATCTCTTGCCGTTCGATTTAGAGGTACGTTGTCTGGTACTCCAGCGTCGCCAAGCTCTGCGTCTGCAGATTCCACTCGATGGTGAAGATGGCCGAGCGTTCCGCGGGCAACGACAGGAGTCGCTGCCCGTCTTTGATAATCAGGCTCTCGGCCCCGGTAAAGTCTAACGTCCGATCGGGGCCAGTTCGATTACAGACTAAGAGGGGAAGGCCGGTGTCGCGGGTGCAGCGTTCCCATTCGCCCCTCGGCCCATGCAGACCTGGAGCCCAAGCCGCAGATGACACCAGCAGTCGCGCTCCCTGGGCCTGTAAACTTTGGGCAATTTCCGGCGAATACGCATCGGCACATATCAGCACGCCCACACAGCTCACCGGAGGAATAGGGATTGGGGTCACCTGTTCTCCAGGACTTGACCAGGATTCCGCACCAACCCGCAGCGGGTTGATTTTGCGGTGTTTGCCCAGGATTGTGCCAGCGGCTCCAATCACGAACACCGAGTTATAGAGTTTTTCCGTCTGCAGATCTCGCTCTGGATGGGACAGGAACACAGTTACGTGGAGTCGTGCGACTAGCTGACAAAACTCTCTCATCCACGGATCGGGCTGCGGTAAAATCCAGTCGGTGCCAATCTGCTCGGCAAAAGTATAGCCGCAGATACAGAGTTCCGGCGTCAGTATCCACGCAGCTCCTAATCTTGCAGCCGTAGTGACGGCGGTCTCAACCAGGCGGCGATTAGAGACAAGGTCTCCCGCAAGAGGGGCAAGGTGTAATAAGGCGATGCGTAGTGTCGGCGTTGACATGATCTCCGGGAGCGCTGCCGAAGGCAATATAGCAGCGGCGACCCCCAATGTCCCAGTCCTGAGAAACTGACGCCGGTTGAGCTTCCTCTTCTCCTCGTCTCCTTCACAGACCGTAAGGTCGTAAAGACTCGGGCCGTTCCCAGCACAGTTACGATACATCCAGAACGAAGCGAATAGGCACCTCGACCCAGCTCTCTACAGGAGTCCCATCAAGCTGGGCAGGGAGAAAGCGCCACTGTTCTCGCACGGTCTTCAGCGCCGAGTCATCTAGGAGCTGAGACCCCGAGGAGTGCGCCAGTTCAGCTGTAGCGACGCTACCGTCAGCGCGAACGTGCACGCGCAAGATGACCACGCCTTGTATCCCCATGCGCCGCGCCAGCATGGGATAGGGCGGCTTGGGGTTGACCCCGTAGTCAGGATGAGCCGACGTTCCGCCACCGCCACCGCTCCCTGAGCCGCCGCCAACTCCCGTCCCCGCTTTGTTGCCACTCCCACCCGAACCCTTTCCGCCGCTCGCCCCTATGCCACTCTCAGCTGCTTCAGCGTCTTCTTCTGTTTCTCCATCCTCCGGCGACGTGACAGCCGGCCAAGCGGGGACGGGCGGTGCTTCTGGCGGAGCGCTAGGTGCGATCACTGTAGGTTGCGGCTGAGGTTGAGGCTTTGGCTTGGACAGCGCCGTTACGGGAAGCGGCGACCG
>JACQEL010000783.1 GCA_016200595.1 Deltaproteobacteria bacterium | reverse complement strand
GAAGTCTCGGTAAAGGTAGGATGGGCAAAAGCGCAGCGTTGCCGACTGATCAGGGTTCCAGCACCGCGCAACTCAAGCGGATGCTCACTTCGATAAGTCCCTTAACCGGAGCACTAAATCGAACCATAGGAGATTGGCACAGATCCTCACTTTCTGAGTGAAGTCACGCCCGTTCGCTCTGACCGTAGCCGCGTTAGCGGCGAAGTCGAAGAGCACGATCTCAGCAGGCTTGCCGGCCTTCGACTTCGCGTCGCTACGCTCAGGCCGAACGGCAACGGAAATAACAGCGAGTGCGGAAGTGTACGAATGTCGTGTGGTTCGATTTAGACTCCACGCGTTCCTTGCTCTTGCTCGCAGTGCGCCAATGACGTACATTAGCCCATGCTCATTGTCGAAACTGCGATATTCACGAGGCGTATCCAGGCGTTGATTTCGGATGAGCAATACCGACTCCTGCAACTGCAGCTTGTCGCTCAACCTGATGTGGGCAAAGTGATCCCGCAAAGCGGTGGGCTGCGAAAATTACGATGGTCCCTCAACGAACGAGGAAAGCGCGGGGGTATTCGGGTCATTTACTATTGGTCAGCTGCCCGCGATACCATCTTGATGCTGTTCGTCTATGCCAAAAATGAGCAGGATGACCTGACCAGACAGCAACTGAAGACGCTGAGGAAAATCATCGAAGAGGAATACCGATGAAAAAAGAATTGTTTGAAGAACTGCTTGAGAGTGTGCGGCAAGGCGGAGCAATTCTGCGAGGGGAGAGGAAGCCTTCACGGGCCTTTGAGTTTTCCGAGCCTGATGTCCGAGCCGTCCGTGAACACTACGGGCTCTCACAAGAGAAGTTTGCTAGCTTGATGGGAATCAGTGTGGGGACATTGCGGAACTGGGAGCAAGGACGGCGTAGACCGGAGGGGCCTGCACGCGTTTTGTTGCGTGTGGCCGCTGAGCATCCCGAAGCAGTGCTTGATGTGGTGAGTAAGAGAAAGCTGAACCAATGAGGTGTGGACCGACGGTGAGCGACAGGAAGCAATTCCACGCCATACGGAGATTAACGAGAAGCTGGCACGGGCGATTTTGCGTCGGGCCGGCAGAAGAGACTGGAAGAGACTGATTGATGCGTTTTCAGGGTAAGCTGCACAAAGACGGCAAGTTTTGGTTGGCGGAAGTTCCCATCTTTGCGGCGATGACGCAGGGGCGGACCCGCAAGGAAGCCGTTATGATGATCGCCGATTGGTTTGAGACCCTGGTTAATCGCCCGGGTTTTTCTGTAACGGTCCATGAAGGGAAGACCGGAGATTTCGAGATCAGTGCGTCCGACACGAAGGCGATGATCTGCCTGCTCTTACAGCGACAGCGCCAGTTGAGCGGTCTCTCTCTTGCTGCCGCTGCAGAACGCTTGGGAGCTAAGTCGCGCAATGCGTATGCACGCTACGAGCAGGGAGTCTCGGTTCCGACGGTAGAGAAACTCGACAAACTCCTGCAGGCAGTAGGTGGAGGACGAGACTTTGTCCTCCTCCCAAGTCCCTTAGAATATGAGGAGCACGAGAGGCGGACTGGCATGGCCTGACCCACGGTTGCCGCAGATGCTGCTGACCCGTTTGGCGCTTAGAGCCTATCCGAATAACTCTCACTCCCGTTGCTCCGCAGTGTGGCACAAATCCCCCGCTCGGCTGCCCCCTTTGGCAAGGGGGGCCGACATACGCGGAGCGGCTGGCGAGGGGATTTTTGCTCTCGGACACGCCCTGAGGGGGTTATTCGGATAGCCACTTAGTGTCATAAGCTGGGTTGAACAACGCGAAACCCGGCAAGGCTTGAAGTCGATCCTCCCATTCCAGCCTGCAGAACTCACGAACATTAGCTCGGTTTGAATTGTCTCCAGCCTCACGCTGCCCTTGCCTTACGGCGATGTTTGGGTTGTCCCGCCTGAGCGAGAATTGGTGGAGGTACAATCAGAGTACTTAGCGGCTGGCCCAAAGCGCGGGCGATACGTTCCAGAGTTTCCAGCGAGGGCCGGTATCGTCCTGATTCAACCCGGGCCAGATTCGGGCGTGCTATCCCGGCTCGCTTGGCTAGTGTCTCCTGGGTCAAGCCGGCTTGTTGCCGCAAACGGCGCACTTGCTGGGCCTCAGACGCAAGGTCTGCCCGGCCTTGCTTTAGATGATGGCCTTTGAAGTAGTCATACGCAGGTTCGCACTCGTGCAAGACGCGGTCCCAGGGCACATCGAACATGGTGCCGGATGCGAAGTGGATCGTGAAGTAATAATCTAAGTCCGCGCCAATCGACACTGCAGTGACCGGCGAGGCGGAATTGAATTCTAAATCCGAGGCGAATGCAACCCGAGGCAGGTGATAGGCTCTGCCATCGAGAAAGGAAACCTGAAAGGTATCGGTTTGAGGAAAATAGGCAACTGTACGAAAGCGTTTGTCTAGGTCATCAATCTGTGTTGTCGTCTTTTTCCGGACTAACCTCTTCATATAACTCCTTCAGGTATTTCCTGACTTGAGCAGAAATCGCTCCTGATAAAACTCGCTGATTGGTCAAATCCCACCGGGCAATAAGCTTCTTTCCTCTAAAGACGTGAACATGGCGGGGAGGGTGATCGCCTTTGAAGGAGACAAAAAGGTAACCTCCTCGCTTTTTTCGTGACACTGGTCTTTGTATCACGTTTGATACGGGGAAAAGAAGACTTCTGAGTGGGTTTTCGTTTGTGAGGGTAGACGTGCGCACGGCACACGCTCCTGCCGCGTCCATCTTAAAACTGTGCGTTGACCTGGTCTTGGGTGCCACGGGCAGCTTGTCTGCCCGTGCCCACGTCGCGCACTGGCGGACGCAGCCGCCAGTGGCACCCAGCGCCAGTTGAGCGGTCTCTCTCTTGCTGACGCCGCAGAACGTTTGGGAGCCAAGTCGCGCAATGCGTATGCATGCTACGAGCAGGGGGCTCGGTTCCGACCGTAGACAAACTAGATAAACTCCTGCGGGCTGTGTCTGGAGGGCAAGAGTTTATTCTACTCCCGAGTCCCTTGGGGTCGTAAGCAATATGCAGAACACGCCAAGATTTGGATTCTCTGTTGTGGCCGGTCTCCTGATCGTGCCACCTACCGCACCGGAGACCTGCGATCGGCGGTGTCCTGTACTTCAATTCGTCATGCCGACATTTCAGCAAAGAGGCAGCAAGCCGGGGTGCTGCCAACGTCTGTAGTATTCCTGTGTTCTTCTGCCTGACCGTCTTTAAGGCTGTATGGTGATGATATCCTGCAAAACTTGCAGCATGATGCTTAGAGAGCCTATCGAAAATGATTGACTAAGCCTTGCAGGTCAGAGGTTTTCATGCAGGCTTACGGCATTTTCGCTGATAGGTTATGCGAAAAAATCTCAACATTTGCTACTTTTTATCGGGTAAGATAACACGCATGAGGTTGTCGCTTCTCGGCCGTTAGGACTATACTTCAGTTGTTTGTAGACTTGACTCCACAACTTCAGTTCGGGAGATTATACAGCATGCGGCTAGTCTGCGCTCATCACAAAGGGGGAGTTGGGAAGACCACCCTCGCAGTACACACTGCTGCTCTTCTTGCCAACGGTATCGAACGTACTCTGCTCATGGACTGTGATTCGCAAGGCGACTCATTCTACTTCTTCGCGAGGAAGTACCCGGCAGGACAAGGTGACATCGTCCACTTGAATAATCTCGATGTCTACTATAATCGCGACCGCGTTCGCCTCGCCACGCTCAGCAATTACGATCACCTTATTGTGGACATCGATACGGCCTTCGCGCATGCGATGGACGTAATTCAACAGGTCAACCCGAACGTCATACTAATTCCGGTAAATGCGCAAGCTCTTGCCGTTCTGCACTTAAACGATGTCCTATTCATGATCGCTAATGCTGAAGGCAAAAGCGCCTATCCAGCGACTGTCAAGGTTGTCCCCGTGGGTATTTCGAAGGCAGGGATCGTCAGTGTCCTCAAGCAAGCTCCAAAACTTCCGTCAGTGTACAAAGTAATGCCACGGATGAAACGCCTTCCCAAAATGGATACGGCTCTCGCAGAAGGCCGGCTAATCTGGACGTACCCGGACTTCGCAAGCCTAATGGGCTATTTCCAGTCACTAGTGAGCTGCTAACTCAGAGGAGGCGATCTGCTATGTCTAGCAAACGCACGAACCTCGAATCGTATGTGCAGAATCTCGCGCGAGGGCCTCAAAAATATCCGACTGCAGAACGCGGGTATTTTACGATCTGGCTGACGGAAGCGAATCGTGAACGGCTTCAAAAGATCTGCACGGGCTTGGATCTCGCAGTACACCAAGTATTCAATGCTGCTTGTCGGTATGCTTTCTTCTATGCAGAGCGAAGGGGAAAACCTATTCAGCAACTCCGAGGCTATCCCAAGATAAGAGGCAAGATTCATGTTCGCTTCACACCCTCTCCTCTCGTTGCGAAGCTACTTACCGACACAGGGACAGAGGTGGATGAAAACGTTGCATCCGCCTGCATCAACTTGGGTGTACAGCTTCTCTATCGAGGCCTATTCGGGAGACAGAAGTGATTCATGAGTACGCCGTAGATATTCAGGTTCGCTCGATCCTCGATGCGTCTAGCGAGTTCAAGCAACGACTGGGCAGGCGATTCGCCTACGTTCTCGGCCTTGAACCGGGCCCTCTGGGAACAGACGACGGAGTCGATGGTGTTGGATATCAAGCAGGAAGGAAGGTGTACTTTCAGTGTAGGCTGCGACGGATACGACTCGGGAAGGATGATGCCAGGGCATTGTACTCAGACATGGACAAGCATCGCGCTGACCTCGGCGTTGTCTTGGCAGGTGTTGGCTACACAGATGGATTCTGGGAAAGGCTTGAGAACCAGACCGTTAAATACGTCGTTCACCGTCTGACACTTCGTGACATCTTCTTGGAGACACTTGCGTTCCAAGAAACCGTTCACAACCTACCGCCGCTAAGGCACCTGGGCACCGAGGCACGAAATCTACTTGGGGAGTAATGACCAGAATAGGTCCTTGCAGCAAAGTCACAACGGCATGCAGCCACCAAGTTCCACTACACAGTCCTTGGTGGCTGATCATCGGGTGTTGGGTTGCAATGAAAGGGTCAATCCAAGGAAGGCACCTTCAACATACAAACCTTTCTGACCTGACGTCGAGAAGAGGAACTGGAAGTGAACACAGAGGAACTCAGCAAAGCAAGAAGGCTGTTTCAGCGTCGAATTGACAGTCTGGAGAACGATGTAAGACGATGCTTCTTGGAAATACAACAACCTCATGCGCCCGGTCCTGCATTCTTTCCTGCCGTCATGTACTGTTTTGCGACAATTGACTACTTTTCGGGCTTTTGGGCTGGGTGGAACCAAAGCGGTCCGGGGAAGAATCAGACTGATCGTATGATCGATTTTCTCGATCGGTATTTGTTATATCCTCGCAAAGAATCACAATTAGCCGTCCACTTCTGGCGTCATAAGCTCATGCACACGTCAGAACCACGGAAGCTACACAATGCCGACAATAACGAGGTGTATGTCTGGCGTACAGGAACTGGACTGGAACACCATATGGAACTTGCTCCACTCGAAGGTCAGGAGTTTTGCTTGGATTTGGATCCACTCACTTTCGTCGGGGATTTGCGCACGGGAATTTTCGGACCAAGCGGATACTTCCAAGAGTTGAGAGGTTATGCGGACTTACAAGCCAAGTATCTAACCTGCCTGTGTGAGCTAGAGAGTTACCGAGTGAAGCTAAAGCCATGATGACTCAGCGTGGCAAATCCTTGCGGGGGTGTCGTAGCATAGTGTCTGCGACAAATTCACTCACGCGGGTAGGTCTGGTCATAACCTTCAAATTCTTTTTCTAAATGAGCCTCCTCATCGTGGCTCAATTGCTTCAGCTCCTCTTCGAGTAGGGCGCCTCGGAGTTCTTCTTCAAAGACCTGTGGCTGTCGTACCCGTGTGCGCAGGAAATAAATGAAATCGGCGATCTCAGAGAGAATCTCTGATGGCAGGCCTTGAATACCTTGGAGAATGAGCTTTCGGTAGGCTTGTTCGGTCATCATGAGGTTCCTCCGCTAAAGGGTCGCGACTTTGTATAGAACAAGGAGTTCGGCCATTTCATAGTTGATCGCTCGCCACTCCAAGAGATCGGTGTAAAGCGTGTGATCCTCAGGCGAGACACCGTCAGTCTTCACTTTGCGTTCGAGTTCTTCGAGCGAGCCGTATTGTCCTTGCAGGCGAGCCTCTGCTTTTTTGAGGGCAATAATACGTTCCGAGACGCTGACAGCGATGCCTTTGTAAATCAGATCTTCATCGCTGATGGGGAGGACAGATGTGGCTCTTTCTAACAGCAATTGAGCACGAGATGCCAGAGCCATGGCGTTCTTCTCCTTGTCGGATTCCCGAATTTGGTTCTGCAAGGCAGTGTAGAGAGACTCACTCTCTGCCGCAAGGCGCTCACAGGACGCTTCAGCGATCTTCAGCGTCCTGCCGCTTGCCAGTACTTTTGCCCCGCACACTCGCGGTCGTACGAAAGTGTAACTTCGCTACTTGACCCAACGCTTCTGTGCCGTGCCTTCGCACGAACTCTTTCCCTGCGGTGATAACTAGATCGCTTGCCCCCTTGGGTAAGACGATACCGTAGCGGGTGCTCAGCTCCTGGAGACGACGAAGAAACTCAGATCGAGCAATGATAGAAGCGGCAGCGACGGCGACTTCCTCCTCTGCGCGTGGCTTCTGGATGAGTGTCACTGTCCGTCCCTTCGCCATCAGGGAATTTTTCAGGAAGCGTTCGTCACCAAACTGGTCGGCAACGACGCGATCGCACGGCACTTGTTCCAGCAGGTTCTCGATCGCCCGCGCGTGACCCCAAGCGAGCAAGTGGTTCAGATTTTTGAACGAAGCCTGCAAACTGTTATACCGCTCCGGACCGATGGCCACGATAGTAAAAGGGCACAGCACTCGGATCTGTTCAGCAAAAGCGGCTGCCTGCTTATCGGAGAGCGTTTTACTATCACGTACGCCCGCCGCCCGCAGAGGTTCCTCCTGCTCGCGCGCCACATAGACGCCGGCAATTACCAAGGGTCCAAAGTAATCGCCTTTGCCCGATTCGTCGATGCCAACCTGGCCGCTGGCTGCGCTCATACGGATTCCGGGGAGCGTAGGGTTGCAGTCTGGGAGCGAATCTCGTTATGGACGATGACTCGGCCGCCACGAACCTCTAACCGACCTTCAGCAAAAAGCTGGATCGCCTGAGGGTAAATACGATGTTCTTGAGTCAGGATCCGTGCACCCAGACTTTCCTCAGTATCATCCGGATAAACCGGCACGGCTGCTTGCATGATGATCGGTCCGTGGTCTGTCTCTTCATCGACAAAATGGACGGTTGCCCCCGCAATGCGCACGCCGCGCTCTACGGCTTGACGCTGGGCGTGGATACCAGGAAATGCCGGCAACAGGGCAGGGTGAATGTTCACAATACGTTGCGGGAAGGTGCGGATGAAGAACGGCGACAGTAAGCGCATGAACCCAGCCAGCACCACCAACTCTACTTGATAGTCGTGCAAGGTTTTAATCAGTTTCGCCTCGAACGCTTGGCGCGAGGAAAAATCTTTGTGTGGAATGACGACCGCAGGAAGGCCGTGATGCCGGGCGCGCATGAGACCGTACGCGTCGGGGCGGTTGCTAATTACCACACGGAGCGCGGCTGTGAGTTCGTCCCGCTCAATGGCGTCAATGATTGCCTGCAAGTTGGTACCACTACCGGAGATCAGGACACCGAGGGAAAGGGGAGAAGGCATACTTACCAAGAGTAAAACGTGAAACGTAAAATGTAAGATGCAGACAAGAGAGTTACCTATTACGTTTTACATTTTGATTTTTCAATTACTCACCGCACGAGCTAGAGTGAAGACATCGACCACTTTAGCGCCAGCGCGGCACAGTACTTTCGCGCATTCCTCAACTGTCGCTCCGGAGGTGTAGACATCGTCTACGAGGAGGACGCATTTCTCTGCCAGTCGTTCCGGGGCTACGACGGCAAACGCGCCACGGACATTGGCACGACGCTCGCTGGCATTGAGTTCGGTCTGAGGTACCGTCGGTCGTGTGCGTTCTAGCAGGAACGGGTCAACCTTGGTGTGCCGCGCGTAGCCAAGCGCTCGTGCCAGAATGAGAGACTGGTTAAACCCACGCCAACGCAGACGGTGAGAATGGAGGGGAACCGGGACAATCGGGTCGTAAACTTGG